>DATFSB010000082.1:0-12655 GCA_035262825.1 Gemmatimonadales bacterium
CGACGTCGCCTACTTCAATACCAGCGGGTACCTCGGCGGCGCCGTACCGGACGTGCCGCTCGGCAACGGCCGGCTCACCTACGACAGCTTCTACGGCGTCATCGTGTATCTGCTGGACGTGCGGGGGAACTTCCTGCGCCTCGAGGACGACAACCTGTTTCAATGATGGGGCGACGAGCGCCGCCCCGGGCCTTCGAATCGATAGCCGACGCCCCGGACCGTCCGAATACACGGGCCGGCGGCGCCGAGCTTCTGCCGCAGTCGGCGCATGTGCATGTCGATGATGCGGGTCGTGCCGTCGTCCGGGGCGCCGCGGATCGAGGACACCAGCTCACTGCGCGACTGCACGCGTCCCTCGCGCTGTAACAACAGCCGCAGCAGCCAGAACTCCGTCGGGGTCAGATTGATTTCCACGCCTTCCACCGCTACCCGCCGCGCCGTAGGGTCGAGCACGATCGGCCCCGCCACCAGCAGCCCGCGCCCGCCGAGCCCCGCCAGTGCCGCGCGGCGCAGAATCGCACCGACGCGCAGGACCAGCTCTTCTTCGCACCAGGGCGAGGCGAGGCAGTCGTCGGCTCCGAGCTCGAGCCCGCGGATCCGTTGCGCGTCGCCAGGGACACCGGTGAGCAGCAGCACACATATGTGCTGCGTCTCCGACTTGCCGCGGAACTGGCCGAGCAGGTTGTATCCCGAATCGTCGGCGTGCGACGCGTCGATCACGACCAATGCGGGGCGCTCCTCGAGGGCCGTCTCGAGAGCGTCACGCGCATCGACCGTCGTCACATGATGGCCGGCCCGTGCGACGTGGTAGGCAACGAGGGCACTCAACTCCCGGTTGTCGCCCACGACGAGGACTCGATGGTGCGGCGACGGCTGGGGGGCAGGGGCCGACGGGGCGCTACGCGCGAAGCGAGTGCGAGACACGTTACCGAATGTGACGCTGCTCTGCGACACTCCGGTCACGGCTCGGTGCCCGACTGGTAAAGAAATCGTCATGAGCCTGTCTGCTGGACCGATACACAAGTCGTTACATGACTGACATTTCCGCGCCTCCAGGTGGTGATCGCCCGGCCATACTCTCGATGTACGATGTCGCTGCGCTTGGCGGGGTTAGGTCTGATGCTGGCGGGGGTGTCGGCATGCGCCGGTGACCGCGGGGTCGGCCCCGGTCCGCAACCCCAATGCGCGTCCAGAATCACGCCGCTCTCGCTCGGCGTTGGACAGTACCTGTCGATCGACCCGGCCGTGGACTCCGGCTGTGTGGCGATCGCCGTGAACCCATCCACCACCGATTCGGCGGAGTACCTGCTGGTCGCCCAGGCGGTGACGGGTCAACCGGGATTGACGGCCTCCTTCGCCCTCCAGGGTCAAGTGCGGCAAGGCGCGGTGGCGACGGTTTCCCCTCCAATGGCGCCGGACCTCGCGCAGCGATTTCACGATGCGTTACGGGAGATGGAGCAGCGGCATGCGTACGGCGGCTTGCCGCTCGTCGCCGATCGAGAGCTCGCTGCCCCGTTTCGCGTTCCGCCGGACAGCGGCAGCTCGCGACAGTTCAGCGTCTGCGCCAACCTGGATTGTTCGTCCTTCGCCGTGGTGACCGCCACCGCGGCTGTGGTGCGCGGGCCGATCGCGATTTTCGTGGATACCGCGGCCCCGAGCCCGGGGCTCACGCAAGCCGACCTCGATTCCCTCGCCGCAGACTTGAGCACGCGCCTCTACGCAGTCGACACCACGGCATTCGGGCGGGAATCGGACATCGACAGCAACCAGGTCGTCATCGTGCTGATGACGCCGGTCGTGAATCGACTCGTCACGCCGCTGCAGTGCGCGACGTCGGGGTACGTGAGCGGCTTCTTTCTCGGTGGAGACATCGATCCCGCCCTGCGGGGAGATGCGCGCTTCAATCAGGGGGAGATCGTCTACTCCCTCGTTGCCGACTCGCTCGGTACCGCGAGCTGCCCGCATCGGCCCAGCCGGGTGAAGCAGCTGTTCCCCGTCACGTTCGTCCACGAGCTGCAGCACATGATCAGCTTCAACCAGCATGTGTTGTTGCGCGGCGGTCCGGAGGAGGAGCTGTGGCTCAACGAGGCCCTCTCGCAATTTGCCGAGGAGCTGGGGGGGCGTTCGTTCGGAATCGGCACGACGCAGTTCTCGACCTTCGCGATCGGTGATGTCCGCAACGCGTACCAGTACCTCGAAGCGACCGGCAGCAACTTCCTGGTGACGACATCCGGCATCGGAAGCCTGGCGGAGCGCGGGGCGGGGTGGTTGTTCGTCCGCTATCTCGACGACCGGTTCCGGACCGACACGTCGCTGGCGGCGACGGCAGCGTTCACGCGCGGACTGCTCGAGACGAGTCACACGGGCGCGACCAACGTCGCCGCGCACACCGGCGTGGGATTCGAGACGCTGGTGGCGCGCTGGGCGCTGGCGAACTTCGTGTCGGACCTGGACACAGTCTCCGCGTTCCAGCCGCCGCCCGAGTTGACGTACACCTCGTGGCGGTTGCGTGCGACGTATCGATCGCTGCACCTCCAGGATCCGGCCACCTTCCCGGCGGTCTATCCGCTGGCGCCGGCAGCCACGAGCGGTCCGAACGTCGACGTGGCGGGGACGCTGCGGTCCGGCTCGGGCGTCTACGTGCGCGCCGTGCAGGCCCCGGGCGCGTCGGGGTTCACGCTGCGCTTGGCCGCCCCGGGCGGCGGTCCGCTGTCGGCCGCGGTGGCGGCCCGGTTGGGCGTGATCCGGATCCGCTGAAGCCGGTTGCCGTCCGCGAATTATCTGACTATTGTCAGATAATGGACGGCGTCGCCCAGGTCCGCCGCTTCAACCGCACCGTCACACAGCGTGTCGGCGCGCTCGACAGCCACTTTCTCGGCCGCGCGCGCTCGCTCGGCGCCTCGCGCCTGCTGTTCGAGATCGGGCAGCGCGGCTGCGCCGTCCGCCAGCTGCGCGCCCGGTTGGACCTGGACTCGGGCTACGTCAGCCGGCTGCTGCGCGGGCTCGAGCGCGAGCGGCTGATTCGTACCGGCCCTTCCTCCACAGATGCCCGCGTGCGGGTAGTCGAGCTCACCAGGGCCGGGCAGCGAGAGCTGGCCGTGCTGAATCGGCTGTCGGACCAGGTGGCCCGGTCGGTTCTCGGGCCGCTGAGCGAGCCGCAGCGCGCGGCGCTCGTCACCGCGATGGACGCGGTGGAACGCCTGCTCCAGGCGAGCGCCATTCACATCCAGATTGTCAATCCGCGAACGCGCGATGCGCGCTACTGTCTCGAACACTATTTCGCGGAGCTGGCCGTGCGCTTCGATGCCGGGTACGATCCGGCGCGCGGGATCTCGGCGAGCGCGGAGGAGCTTACCCCGCCCCGCGGCTACTTCCTGCTCGCAACGCTCCATGGCGAGCCGGTCGGCTGCGGTGCGCTCAAGTGCCATCGCGGCTTTGGCGAGGTCAAGCGGATGTGGGTCGCGGAATCGTCACGCGGCATGGGGGTCGGCAAGCGCATCCTGCAGCGGCTCGAGGAGCTGGGGCGGCGGCGGCGCATTCCCGTACTCCGTCTCGAGACCAACAAGACGCTGAAGGAGGCGCAGGGGCTCTACCGAGCGAGCGGGTACCGGGAAGTGCAGCGCTTCAACGACGAGCCGTACGCCCACCACTGGTTCGAAAAGCAGCTCTAGAAGTCGAGCTCCAGACGCGAAGCGAACACGAGCCGGTTCCCGGCCGACGTCGTCCCGAACCCGACGCTCAAGCCGAGAGCGATCTCCTTTCCCAGATCGAGATCAACGCCGGGGAAGATCTGGTGGACCGCGGTCGATGCGGCGAGGGGACCCGTCTTCTCCCCAAGAGCGCCGTGGTACTCGACCCGCGCGGTCACGACCGACGACAACCGGTAGGCGGCCACGGCGGATGGCTCGAACTCCCATTCCTGCTCCGTGCCGCCGGCCTCGCCAGCCCCCAGATCGCGCTCGAGGTTGGCGTTGAGGCCCAATCGCAGCGCCCCGAATCGCTTCGCGACAATCGGTGACAGCTCGAGGGTCGGCGACGCTCCGCCGTAGGCCGGCCGCGGCGCTTCGAGCTCGGCGCTGAATCCCACTTCGACCGGGAGTTTCCAGCGGGCCGGCGCGCTCACGCGGGACCGCAACCGCCACCCGGCATATTGCGCCCCGAGGCCGGGGCGGTAGGCGCTCAGGAAGTACGCCGACGCTTCCCACCACGACGTGATGCCGTGACTCAGCTCGAACGAGAGATGGGTCTGGTGCTCGGTCGGCGCGACCGTACCGTCGAACGTGGTCGTGCCTCGCGCTGTGTAATTGAGGTGCGTCTCCAGCTCCCACTCGCCGCGGGTGAGGGTGGCGGCCGGGTACACGACGATTTCGAACGGGTCCTGGGCGGAGAGGTGCCCGGTCAAGGCCGAGAGGGACAGGGCAATCATGAACACCGTTCGGGTTTTCATTGCGTGGAGTCGCATGGCGCAGGAAGGTAATGTGGGGGAGAAGGGGTTCGGCGCCGTTCGTCGAGCCGGGAGCGCAGCTCGCACCTCCCGCCAAGCGATTCGTCGCGTTCGGCTTCCCGGCGACGCTCGGACGCCCGTGCTTTTCCATCTCCTCCTTCTTGGAGTGATTTGATGAAGGTGCACGCACCGCTCTGCGCCGTCGTCTCCTCGATCGCCGTCTCTCTATGTGCGCTGCCCGCCGCGGCGCAGCAGGTGGTCACGCACGGCGAGCTGCCCTCCGTCTCCCCCGATGGCTCCCTGATCGCATTTCTCTCCGATCGTACCGGGACGAGCAACGCCTTCGTCATCGGAGTGGACGGCAGCGGCGAGCGGCAGGTCTCTCAGGCCGGCGCTGGGACACCGCGGTTCTCCCCGGACGGGAAGAGCCTTCTATTCGCAGGTCCGGGAGCGGATAGCGGGCGGATCTCCGCCGTGAGCGTGAACGGCGGCGAGCGGCGAGTTCTGGCGAGCGTGCCGGGACGCAGCCCCGTGCTCTCTCCCGACGGCAGGCGGGTGGCGTTTCTCATGGGGTCCTGGACGGCGACGGTCACCGCGGTTGCGAACACTGACGGCTCAGGGGTTCATGCGATCGCCGGAGGCGGCAAGACCACGGCATGGAATGCCGCCTGGTCTCCCGATGGCCACCGCATTGCCTACACCTATGGGGACTCGAGTCGCGTGTTGCAGGTGCACGTAGTGAACGCCGACGGATCGGGCGACCGCGTGGTGACGCGGATCGATCGATCCGAAGGCTCGGCGCAGATGCCCGCCTGGTCGCCGGACGGGCGACGCCTCGCGGTCCAGGTCAGCACGATGCACATGGGGCACATCTGGGTGGTCGACGTCGCGACACGTGAGGCGCACAAGCTCGCCGCGCACACCGATTCGATCTCGGACGAGGTCCCGGCCTGGTTCCCCGATGGGAAGCACATCGCGTTTCAGAGCAATCGCAGCGGCCAGGAAGAGATCTGGATGATGACCGACGCCGGCACCGATCTGCGTCAGGTGACGGGGCCCACGCGAGGCTCGGTGGGAACGGTGATTCCGCTGACCCCGGAGCGCTGGACCGCGACCGACTCGCTGCGTTTCGGTGACTATCAGGGGCGGCCCAGCCTGTACATCAATCGCGGCGTGGCGTTGGCGAACGGCGTGGCGGTGCGCGATGGGACGCTCGAGTACGACATGGTGGTGCCGCGCGGCGGAAACTTCATGGGGGCCGACTTCCACGCGGAGTCGCCGGAAAACTCCGAGGTCGTGTTCTTCAGGCCGGGACAGAGCGGGACGATGGAGTCGGTGCAATACGCGCCGGCGTTGAATGGCGTCGCGGCGGCGTGGCAGGTCTATCACGGGGAGAATGCCAATGCCGCGGTCGACCTGGCGTTCGACCGCTGGCTGCACGTGCGGCTCGACATCACCGCCGCCACCGCTACGCTGTACCTGAATGACGACACGACGCCGGTGCTGATCGTGCCGCGACTGGCCGGTGTCGGCGGGACGTCGGTCGGGGTGTGGACGGGATTCTTCGGTCGCGGCGCCTGGTTCTCGAACATCCGCTACACCGCACGGCCGGCGACCCCGCCGGCCCCCGCGCCGGCGCTGCCGCGCGGCACGATCACCGACTGGGAGCTGTCGCAGGCCGTGGACGGGGGCGTTCTTACGCCCGGGACGCTCCCCGATTTGGGGGCGCTGCAATGGGACCGGGTGCATGTCGAGGAACAGGGATTCGTGCTCGTCAACCGTTATCGCCGCACGCCAAACGCCACGATCCCGATCGACCGGACGACGGGCGAGCCGCTGGTCGACAGCATCATGGGCAATCACGTGACGGGGTCGAAGGTGGTGTTCGCGCGCGCGACGATCACGGCCGACCGCGCGGGGCTGCGCCGGATGTTGTTCGGCTTCAGCGATGGCGCCGTGGTGTACCTGAACGGGCAACCGCTGTTCTTCGGGATGAACGCATCGCGGTTGCGATCCCCCGACCTGGGGCAATCTGCGCTGGACCGGGTCGGCAGCGCGCTCTACCTCCCACTGCGACAGGGCCGGAACGATCTGGTGTTTGCGGTGACCGAGTTTACCGGCGGGTGGGCCTACTGGGCTCGACTCGAGCCGTGAACCTGAGGTGAGACTCCGAGGTATCATCGTGGCTCGAAGAGCAACGGATTGCGGTGGTACCGGTGCGCTTGTATCGTGGGGCGACCCTACGAGGAGCATCCATGGCGCAGGCGACCCGGAAGAATCAGGAGCGCATCATTGCCAACGAGAAGAAGATCCTGACCAACCAGCGTCGCTTGCTGCGCATCCTCGACAATGAGGTCAAGATCCTGCGCAATCAGCGGGCGATCATCAAGAACCAGAAGAAGATCCTCGCCAATCAGAGCCGCATCATCGCGCAGTAGCGTTTACGATCGCGCGTCGATGACCAGCTGCACCGCCGTCGTGTAGGCGCGCCACCGCGCGATCTCTTCCCCTAACGCCCGCCGTCCCCCCGCCGTGAGCTCGTAATACCGCGCGATGCGGTTGTGTTCGGTCGTGCGCCAATGGGATGTGACCCAGCCGCGATTCTCATAGCGATGGAGGGCGGGGTAGAGGGATCCCTGCCCGATCTGAAAGGCGTCCTGCGACAACTGCTGAATGCGGTTGCTGATGCCCCAGCCGTGCAGCGGCGCCACCGCCAATGCCTTGAGGATCAACAGATCGAGCGTTCCCTGCATGACATCGGCTCGGCCCGGCATGCGTTTTTATGCTCCTGTCGAAGTAATAGGGAAGTATACGCCTCAACTTCTGTCGAAGCAAAAGGGAAGTTGCCATCCTTGCGCACGTACGCGGCGGCGGTATCATTTCTCGCGGTTCGCAGGGGATCGATCGGGCACATCCTCCATTGACGGGTGGAGATGTGACCGGTCGGCCCCCCGCTTCATTTCCCGGATCCGAATCGGAGCAGTCCTGGAGGGCTCATGGTGACTCGCCTGTTCGTCCTGGCTGGTATCGTGTCGACGCTGTTCGGCATCCCCGCAGCGGCTCAGGCTCCCGGCGGGAGCATCGCAGGCGTCGTGCGAGCCCGCGGCATCGCCGCATCGGGTGCCCGCGTGACCGCCACGAACCAGGCCACGGGCGCTGTCGGGCGCGCCACGTCGACCGCCGACGGCAGGTACGCGATCGCAGGGCTCGCCCCCGGCGCCTACACCGTCGGCGCGTCGTTGCCCGGGCTGCGGACGCTCTCCAACCGGGACGTGCAGGTGACCGGAGCGGCCGCGACGACGGTCGATTTCGATCTCCAGCCTCTGACCCTCGAGGCGATCACGGTGACTGCGATGCTGCGCGAGCAGCAGCTCGCCAAGGTGCCGTTTTCCATCGCCGCACCGACCCAGGAAGCGCTGCGGGTCCGTGGAGCGGACAACATCGAGGCCGTCGCCGCCAACGTGGCCGATTTCAGTGTGCAGAATCTGGGGCCCGGCCAGAGCCAGGTCGCGATGCGCGGCATCTCCTCGGGGCAGATCGCCCGCGACCAGCCGGGCGTGAAGGAAGAGGTGGGGGCCTACCTCGACGAGGTCCCCGTCTCGCTCTCGCTGTTCACCCCGGACCTCGACCTGTTCGACCTTTCCCGCGTGGAGGTGCTGCGCGGTCCGCAGGGGACGCTGTTCGGCGCCGGCTCACTCGGCGGGACGGTCCGCTACATCACGAACCAGCCGGAGCTGCACGTCCGCGACAACTTCGTCGAGACGGGGACCAGCTGGATCGACGGCGGTTCCCCGGGGAGCGCGGCCAAGCTCGGCTTCAACGAGCCGCTCGGCGACAAGGCGGCGGTGCGCATCGTCGGATACGCGAACCAGCTGGGCGGCTACATGAACGCCGTGCAACCCAGTCTCCGCGTCGACCAGAATGTGAATGGCGGATCGCGCAGCGGCGCCCGCGCCATGGTGCGCCTCGCGCCGAGCGGCCGCCTCACCATTACGCCGGGCATCGGGTTCCAGCGCGTGGACATGAACGGCTGGAACCGCATCGACACGTTCAACATTCTGGCCAACTCCTACACGACGTCGCGTCCCAAGGTGACGTTGGGTGGACGGACGCTTTTCACCCAGATGCAGGAACCGTTCACCGACGATTTTCTGCTCGCCGACCTGAACGTGCGCTACGACTTCGGCGGGGTCAGCCTGACCTCGGTCAGCGCCTGGACGCACCGCGACGTGCTCGTGGTGCGCGACGGCACGGCGTTGAGCGCCAGCATCCTGGGCGGCAGCATTGGATTGCCGGAGAACATCTACACCATCAACGCCGGGCTCAACGACGCGACCAAGACCAATGTCGCCACGCAGGAAGTGCGGCTCTCCGGCGGGCGCGATCGAGTCCGCTGGGTGGTGGGCGGTTTCTACGCCGGCAATCATCGGCATTACGGCCAGGACCTGCTGATCGCGGGCTTCGATACCCTCGCCGCGCCCATCTTCAACGCCCCTTACGGGTTCACCCGCGGACTGCTCGCGCCCAAAGACCATCTGTTCTGGTCCGACCTGCACTACTATCTGCGCCAGACCGCGGCGTTCGGTGAGGCGACGGTGCCGGTGGGCGCGCGGCTCGACCTGACGGCCGGGATTCGGTACTACAACTTCCGCGAGCAGCGCGACCAGATCTTCGACGGGTTCTTCGGCAACAACAACAATGGCCAGTCTCTCGTGACGCAGCCCGGCAGGACATCGGCGCATGGCGTGGCGCCGCGCTTCATCGCCAGCTACAAGGTGTCCGACGCCGTTACCGTCAACGCGCAGGCCTCGCGGGGGTTCCGTCTGGGCGGTATCAACGATCCGCTCAACGTGCCGGTATGCACGCCGCAGGACCTGACCATCTTCAGCGGCCACGACTCGTGGAAGGACGAAAAGGTCTGGAATTACGAGGCGGGGATGAAGGCGCAGAGCGGCCGGTCGACCATCAGTCTGTCGGCGTTCGATATGGAGGTCACCGATCTCCAGCTCACCGTCACGGCGGGCTCCTGCACGTCACGGCTCATTCTGAACGCGCCCAAGGCGCGCAGCCAGGGCGTGGAGGCGGAGGTGACGCTCGCTCCCGGCGAGCACTGGGATGTCGCCCTCTCCGCCGCCTTCAACAACGGCAAGCTCCAGTCGGATCTCAAGGACGGCGCGGGCAACATCATCTCGGGGATCAAGTCGGGGAATCGTCTCCCCAGCGTCCCGCAGGTGCAGCTGAGCGGCGCGGCGACCTACGGCTGGTTCGTGACGACCGGGTCGCGAGCCTTCATCAGCGGCAGCTACCAGTACAGCGGCTCGCATTACACGCTGATCGACGATGAGGCGCCGGGGGCGGGCACCGTCAACCTGGCGGCGTTGCCGCATACGGTCGGTGGGCCGCTGACGCAGACCACGTTCACGTTCAATCCGCTGCTGCCGGGCTACAGCATCGTCAACCTCCGTGCCGGCCTGTCGCGGGCACGGTGGGAGGTCGCAGCCTATGCCTCCAACCTGACCGACACCCGGGCCTTCCTCGCCCTCGACCGTGAGCGCGGCACGCTCGCGCGCGTCGGGTACCTGACCAACCAGCCGCGCACGCTCGGTGTGACGCTGCGGTTCTCGTACTGATTCGGGAGTGGGCCGCGACGCCGGCCTAGACCGACGGGCGTTGCGACGGCCGAGCCGCTTCGCGCCGCGACGACAACCACGAGCCAAGCAGGATAAGCACCATGCCGGCTATCCCCATGGTTCCGAGGCGCTCATCGAGGAAGAGGATCCCGGCGAGCACCGCCACAAGCGGATTGATGTAGGTGATGACGCTGGCGCGGGTTGGCCCCGTCGCGGCGATGAGCTGGAAGAACACGACGAGCCCCAGGGCCGTACACACGATCCCGAGCACTGCGAGCGCGGCGAGTCCCGCAACCGACGGCAGCGCATCGGGCAGGCGCACCAGGGCCGCCGGGAGCAGGGCCACCGTGGACACCATCAGGCTCGCGGCCACCGGCCCCTGCGGATCGAGATCGCTGAGGTAGCGGTCGACGATCAGCGGCGCCACGGCGTAGCACACCGTGGCGAGGAGCACGAGCGCCGCGCCCAGCAGTTCGTCGTGCCGTCCCGCGACATCGACGCCGAGCAGGGCCACCACACCGCCGAAGCCGAGTAACAGGCCGAAGGATCGCAATCCGGTGGGTCGATCTCTGGTCGACAGCAGTGTCGCCAGCAGCGCCACAAAGAGCGGCATCGTCGAAATCAGAATCGCCGTCAGCGACGAGGCCAGGTACCGCTCGCCGGCGGCAATCAGCACGAACGGCACGGCGATCTCGCACGCCGTGTAGGCGACGATCGGGCCGGTCCGGGCCCGCAAGCCTCGGAACGCTCGTCGCCGCAAGGCCAGCGGGAACATGAGCGCAGCGCCTAGTGCCACCCGGGCCCAGGCGAGGGCACCGGGCGGCACGCCGGCATCGAGGGCGATCTTGATGAAGAGATACGGGATGCCCCAGATCACGGAGCTCGCGGCAAACAGCAGCCACGCGCGTGGCGTCATCGGCCCTTCTGCCACGCGGCGACGATTTCGCGCAGGCCGTCGGCCGGTTCGGCGTTGTACTCCCACTCGACCGGTGATCCGGCGTCGAGCAGCAGCTTCCCGACGGAGGCGAAATCGCGTCCCTGGCGGTGCTCGGTGCGCGACCCTTCGGCGGCCCAGATCAGCGGCGTCCCGTTGAACTCGCGATCCCGGATCGTCACCGAGGCGCCGTGCGCGAGCAGCACGCGCACCGCGTCGGGCCAGCCGGCCATCGCCGCCGAATGCAGCGCCGTCTTGCCGATCCCGGAGTCGGGACGGTTCGGATCGAAGCCACACGCGAGCATCGCTTCGAGGGCAGGAACATCGTTGCGCTCGGCGGCCTGATGAAAGCTGATGTAGTGGTCGTCCGTGATTTCGCTGCGTAACGCGGGGTTCGCCGCGAGCAGTTTATCCACGGTCGCGCGGTCGCCGCGGCTGCACGCCGCGACGAGACGGTCCACGGCTGCCAGCTCGGGAGAGGCGCCCTGTGCGAGCAGCCAGTCCGCCACCGCGCGGTTGCCGTTCAACTCCGCGACGGCGTACGGCGTTCGTCCGTCGGTGCGTTTGCGAGCGATATCAGCCCCGTGAGCCACCATCGCCTCCGCCAGCGGCACGTCCCACGCTCGAGCGACGGCATGCAGCGGGGTCTCGCCGTTCTCGGCGAACACCGCGTTCGGATCGGCGCCGTGCTCGAGCAGCCAGATGGCGCCATCGGGCGTGTGGCTCCAGTTAAGGATGGCGTACAGTGAGGTCGCGCCATCGGTCGCCCACGCCTGCTCGGCCTTGGCGCCGTGCGCGAGCAACGCTTCGAGGACTGGGATGTCCCCGGCACTCGCGGCCATCGGAAGAGTGACACCGTCGTTGGGGTCCGCGCCGGCGTCGAGCAGCGCTGCGACGAGCGGCATGGAACGCGCGACGCGCGACGCGCCCCACAGCACTGGACGACGCACGTTGTGATGCAGCCAAGGGAAGCGGGTATTGGGATCGACGCCCAATGCGATCAGGCGTTTGGTGATCGCGGCGAGCCCGGCAGCGCGCTCGGGGCTGTCGTGCGCGACGGCTGAATAGCAGACGTAGTGAATCGGCTCCCAGCCGCGTGGGCCTCCCGGTTTCGTCGCGAGGGAAGGATCCTGATCGAGCCGTGCCTCCACGCGCTTGGCATCGCCGAGGACCAGCGCCGTATGGAAATTCGCGCTCGCGATGCCGGGATGAAGTCCGAGGATGCGTTCGGCGCGATGGCCGCTAGCGTCGGTGGCGGCCTCGAGGAACTGACCGACGGCTGCGTCGAATTCGAGCGTCAGCTCTTCGGCGTGTTCGCGCAGCGTTTTCCACGAGTCGAAGCCGTACTCGCGGGCGATCACCGACTGCGCATCGTGCAACGCGAGGGCGGCCCGGTCGAGATCATTGTCCGCAGCGGACGCGAACGCGGGGAGCACGCGGAATCGCGCCCGCGCGCCGGGCTCACGGCGCTCAGCCGAGTGGAGCAGGTCCTTGGCCTGGTGTTTGAGCTGGTCGAGATCGGGGCGGGGGGGCAGCTGCTGGGCTGACATACGACCTCCATGCTGGATGCCAGCGGTCCGCAAGCCGGCCAGCACGGAGACAACCGTGCAGTGAGCTGATTCGACGGGGTGGACTCAGTCCTTCGCG
>DATFSB010000083.1:0-5056 GCA_035262825.1 Gemmatimonadales bacterium
CGGCAAGCCGACCGTCCTGATCGTCGATGACGATCAGGTGGTGTGCCAGCAGCTCGTGTCGCTGCTGCGGGCCGCGGGCTACCCGTCCATTTCAACGCTCGATCCCGTACAGGGATTCATGGTCGCCCAGCGCGAGCGTCCCGGGCTGATCCTGCTCGACATCAACCTGCCTGCGGGCGGCGGCCTCATGCTGCTCGAGCGGCTCAGCAAAACCACCACGACGCAGCTCATTCCCATCATCGTGATCACGGCCAGCGAGGATCAAGCGCTCGAGCACCAGGTGCGCGTCAAAGGCGCCGCGGGATTCATGCGCAAACCGATCCAGACCGAGCCGCTGCTGGCCGCCATCGACGCCACCCTGAAACCGCCCGCGACCTAACGACCCGCCAGCTCGTCCGCCAGCGTCCCGGCGTGATACACGTGGCGCAGCGCCTCGACGATACCGCGCGCATCCACCCATACCGATCGCCCCGTCGCCTCGCCGAACAGGAAGCGCAGCGGCAGCGCCTCCATGTTTTCGTCGAAGATCAACCCCACGAGCTTACCGTCCCGGTCGACGACCGGGCTGCCCGAGTTGCCGCCGATGATATCGGCGGTGGACACCCCGTTGAGCGGTGTCGTCAGGTTCACCGAGTCCCGCGCCGCCTGCCACGCCGCCGTGAGGTTCCAGGGCTCCTTGCCGCCGAACGCGCTCGAGCGGTCGTACAGTCCGTAGATCGTCGTGAATGCCGGCGCGAAGGTGCCGTTCATCGGATAGCGCTTCACTTCGCCATCGGAAATGCGCAGGCTGAACGTAGCGTCGGGAGCGATGCTGGTGCCGAACGCCGCCAGCACCGCGCGCGCCACGCGTTCGTCGTTCTGCGCCTCCTGACTCAAGAGCGCCGTCACCTGCTTCTGGATCGCGCGCTCCAGCGGGTCGATCGTGCGGGCCAGCGCGATGAACGGGTCGTGCGATTGCGCCACGGCGTCGGCGCCGCCCGAGAGTAGCGCGCGGCGTTGCTGCGCGGTGATCAGTGTCGACGTGGCCACCATGGCGTGCGCCGCCGCTTCCGGCGTCCGGCCAGCCAGCACCATTCCGCGCACCGGGTCGGTCGCCGGGAGCTCGCGCGCCAGCGCCGTGAAATACGCGGTGAGCATCGCCGCCTCGACCACCGTGTCGATCGCCGCCTCGTTCGTCACCACCCGCTCGATCTGCGCGCGGTTGGCCTCCCGATAAGCGGGGAGCCGCAGGCTGTCCGGCTTCGCGCGCTCGACCGGCAGCCGCACCAGCGCCGCCGCCGTTCCAAGCAGCCGAGTCCCGTATGCGCCGAAGGCGTAGTAGCGCCGCCGCACGTCGAGGCCTGCGAGACGGCGCCGCACCGCGGCGGTCGAATCCCACGCGCTACTGTAGAGCCGGCGCTGCACCGGATCGGCCTGCACCTTGGCGCGCAGCGTCCGTTCCCATGCGCGCTTGCGCGCCATCAGCTGGGGATCGAGCAGTCCCGACTGGTAGCCGCGAATCGCCTTCTGCGAGTTCTGCAGCCCGAACAGCGTGTTGCGCAGCTCTTTCCCACGAGCGGTGTCGGCCGCGGCGAGCGCCTGATCCACGGCGATCTCCCGCGCCAGGAGATCGAGGGTGGCGGGGTACTGTACGTCGCGCAGGTATTCCAGCTGGGCAACGGTGTTGAGGCGCCCCGTCGAGCCGGGGTTGCCCACCACGAAGACGAGGTCGCCTTCCGACGCCCCCTTCGGGCTCCACTGGAGGTAGTCGGTGTGCGCCGGCTGCTCGTCGACGTAGGCGCGCACCATCGACATGTCGAGATCGTGGCGCGGGAAGGTGAAGTTGTCGGGGTCGCCGCCGAAGAACGCCGTCGACGCTTCCACAGCGAACACGAGCCGTAAATCGGTGAACCGGCGGAAGCGATACAGCTTGTACTGCCCGCCGCGGTACATCGTCACCACCTGGCAAGACGCGTCCGTCGCGCTTCCCTTGCAACGCTGCTCCAGTCCGCGGATCGCCGCCGCTCGCAGATCGGCGGCTCGCGTGGCCGGCGTGCCCGCCGGCACCGCCGCGGTGACGCTGTCCGTCACGTCGCTGATCGCCTGCAGTTGATCGAGCACCATCCCCGGACAGGGCCGCTCCTCGGCGCGCGCCGCGGCCACGAATCCGTTGGACAGGAGGTCCTCACCCGGCTTCGTGACGGCGTCGATGCACTCGCGCGAGCAGTGATGGTTCGTGAGCACGAGGCCGTCCCCCGAAACGAAGGACGCCGAACAGCCGGGGATCCGCGCCGCGGCGAGACGTACGTGATCGAGCCACGCCGGGTCGGGATGGAAATCGTAGCGCTTGGCCCAGTATGCGAGCGGCGGAGCGTCGAATGTCCACATCTTCCCGGTCTCGAGCCCGGGATATTCCGTACCGGACGACTGTTGCGCGGCGAGTGTCGCTCCGAAACTCACCATGACGCTGAGCAGAACCAGGCGTCGCATATAGGCCTCGTGAAAACGGTTCGATCGTGTGGCGACACGCTGAAGCGTGACCTTCGAATGCGCTGCGCTATAGCGCAGTGCTTCTCGAGGCACACCCTTCAGGGTGTCGCCAAGTTAGGGCTGCCCACGCGCCCTGCCGAGCGCATCGGGACCGAATTTCTCCCGCACCCGGTCCATCGCCCGCGCCAGCGTCCGGTCCCGCTCCGTCTCGACCGAGCGCTCCGTTTCGAGCAACGCGAGCTGCGCCTCGCCGCCGGGCCGCTCCAGCTGCGACAGGGCGACACCGATGAGGCGCGCCGGCGCCCGCCGCTTGCGGCGCAGGCGTTGCAGCAGCTCGCGCGCGACCGCGAACACCGCACGGTCGGTGAGCACCGGGGCGGGCAGCGTCTTCCCCGCCTGGCGCGTCGTGAAATCAGCGTCGCGCAGCTTCACGGTGATGGTGCGCGCCACGAGGCCTGCATCGCGCAGATCCGCCGTCGCGCGGTCGACCTGCTGGGCCAGCTCGCGCAGCAGGTCGTCGTCGGTCTCGAGATCGTGCGCGAACGTCGTGTCGCGGCTGATCGACTTCGCCTCGCTCCACGGCGCCACCGGCGCGTGATCGATCCCCCGCACCCGCTCCCACAACCATTCTCCTTCGCGCTGCCCCAGCCGTGCGACCAGCGTCCGCAGGTCCTGGCGCTGCACGTCCGACACTGTCCGCCAACCCAGCCCGGCGAGCCGCTCCTGGGTGCGCGGCCCGACCATCGGCAGCTCGGCGAGGGTGAAGCGCCGCAGGAACGCCTCCTCGTCGCCCGGCGCGACGATGAGCACCCCGTCCCCCGGACGATCGGGGCCGGGCTTGGCGGCGCCGGCCGCGATCTTGGCGACGAGCTTGGTCGTGCCGCCGCCGATCGAGAGCGTCAGGCCCGTCGCGTCGATGACCGCCCCGCGCATCCGCCGCGCCGTTTCTGCCAGCGGCTCGTGGCCGTACAGCTTCTCGGTGCCCGAGAGGTCGAGATAGAACTCGTCTTGCGACGCCTGTTCCACCACCGGCGCGTAGCGCTCGAGCGTCAACCGGATCTCACGGCTCTTCGCGGCGCAGGCTTCCCACGGCACCGGCACGACGACTGCCTCGGGACAGAGCCGCATCGCGCGCGCCATCGGCATCGCCGAGTGCACGCCGTAGGCGCGCGCCTCGTATGAGGCCGACGTGACGACGCCGCGGTGCTCGGCCGATCCCCCGACGACGAGACAGCGCGCGCGGCCCGCACCCTCGGGATCGACGAGGCGTGCGACCGCGACGTAGAAAGCATCGGCGTCCGCGAGCAGAATACGGCGCGAGACGTCCGTCGGAGAGGTCACTCGCTCAAGGTAACGTTGCCGGGAGCCCGGGGCCGGAGCATTTTTCACGCACAAGGAGCGACGTATGGCGATGCGGTTCACCCGGCTCACCGAGCCTCTCGTGCGCGATAACGGACGCTTGCGTCCCGCGACCTGGGACGAAGCGCTCGACCGCGCGGCAAACGGCTTCCGGCGCGTCAAGTCCGAGCACGGGGGCGATGCCATCGGCACGTTCAGCTGCTCCAAGGCCAGCAACGAAATGAATTACATGGCCGGCAAGCTGAGCCGCGTGGCGTTCGGCACCCACAACATCGACAGTTGCAACCGAACGTGACACGCTCCTAGCGTCGTCGGTCTGGCGACAGTGTTCGGCGCCGGTGGAGGAACCACCTCCTACCGTGAAGTGGAAGAGACGGACGTCATCTTCCTGTGGGGCGCGAACGCCCGGGATGCGCACCCGATCTTTTTCCACCACGTCCTCAAGGCCGTCCACCGGGGCGCCCAACTGTTCGTCGTCGACCCGCGCCGCACCGCTTCCGCCCAGTGGGCGGATACCTGGCTCGGCCTGAACAGCGGGTCGGACATCGCCCTCGCCAACGCCATGGCCCGCGAAATCATCCACGCGGGGCTCGCCAACGACGCGTTCATCAGGAACGCGACCTCCGGGTTCGATGCCTATCGCGGTGCGGTGGAGTCGTACACGCTGGAGTACGGCGAGCGCGAAACGGGCGTTCCCGCAGACGTCATCCGTAGGGCGGCGCACGCGTACGCCCGCGCCGACCGCGCCGTCATCTGCTGGACGCTGGGAATCACGGAGCATCACAATGCCGTCGACAACGTGCTGTCGCTGATCAACCTGTCGCTCCTGACCGGCCACGTCGGCCGCTACGGCTCCGGCGTCAACCCGCTGCGCGGGCAGAACAACGTCCAGGGCGGGGGCGACATGGGCGCGATCCCGAACCGCCTGGTCGGATTTCAGGACTGGACCAAGGACGAGGGCGTGCGCGCCAAATTCGAGCGCGCCTGGGGCGTGCCGCTGAAGCCCGCCTATGGGAAGAACCTCACCGACATGTTCAACGCGATGGAGCACGGCGAGCTGCACGCGATCTACGCGATCGGCGAAAATCCGGCCCAGGCCGAAGCCGATCAGCACCGCGCGCAGCGGCTGCTCGGCGGGCTCGACCACCTCGTCGTCCAGGACATTTTCCTCACCCGCACCGCCGAGTTCGCTCACGTCGTGCTCCCCGCCTCGTCGAGCTGGTGTGAG
>DATFSB010000084.1:0-12426 GCA_035262825.1 Gemmatimonadales bacterium
ACGACGTGATCCTCGGGCACCGGCTCGAGCGCGTCGACGATGCGGGTCAGGATCCGCGGATCGGTGAGGAAATGCTGGCCCAGCGATTTCTTGATCAGACTCTGGCGATCAGGAGGGTACGGTCGTCCGCGGAGGGAGCGCCGCCGGTAAACGCGGCGAGGTCGGCGAAGATCGCTTCGAGCATCTGCTGCGCCGACCTGGTGCGCAGCGACTGTACGTGCCCGAGCACGCGATCCTCGCCGAAGCGGCGGCCGGCGTCGTCGCTCGCGTCGGTGATGCCGTCGGTGAACAGGCACAGAACATCCTGGCGGCGCAGCCACGTCTCCTGACGGTCCCCGGGCGCGGCCGGCGCGCCGAGGCCGAGCGGCGGACGCGTCGCCTCGAGCCGGACGATCGCGCCGCTGTCGCCGCGCACCAGAAACGCGTGCGGATGCCCGGCGTTGGCATACGCGATCGTGCCGCCGGCCGGATCGATCACCGCGTAGAGCAGCGACAGGTACATCTCGGTGCGCCCCAGCTCGTTGGCGAGCGATTCCTCGAGCTTCCCCAGCACCTGCCCCGGCGTCCCGGCCGCCTCGGCGTGGATGCCGGACGCCGCCATCGCCAGCGCCATGATCAGCGCGGCGCCGAAGCCGTGGCTCGACACGTCGCCGATCATCACGCCGACGCGCTCGCCGTGCAGTCCCAGGAGATTGTAGAAGTCTCCACCGACGACATCGGCCGAGCGGCAGCGCACGGCGAGATCGGCCTTGTTGCCCAGCACGCTCGCGGCGGGGAGCAGTTTGAGCTGCAGGTCGTGCGCCAGCTCGAGCTCGCGCCGCACCCGCTGCTGGCTCAGATCCTTGGCGACGAGGCGCGCGTTTTCGATCGCGGCGCCCACCTGGTTCGCGATCGCCGCCACGAGCTTGCGGTCCCCCGCCGAAAACGCGTCGGAGCCGACGCGGTCGGTCAGATTGATGACGCCGATCGGCCGCGCCTGGTCGCCGGGGGCGCCGTACATGACGGGCACCGCGAGATACGCGTCTCCGCGATAGCTGCGCCCGCCGCTGGTGCGCGTCCCGATCGTGCCGGTCGCGACGTCGTTGCTCTGAATGCGCATCTCACGAAACGCCCGCGCCGTGACGGAGACCGGATCGTCGAGCTCGATCGGGTCGACTTCGGTGGTGACCATGCCGCGCGCGGCCACGAGACGCAGCAGCTGCCGGTCGGAATCGAGCACGAACAAACTGGCGCGCCGCGCACCGACGACCGTCGCCACTTCCTGCAGGATACGCCGCGCCGCTTCATCGAGACGGATCGTGTGGCCGAGGATCTCGCTGATGGTATAGACGAGATCGATCTCTTCGTAACGGTCGGACAGCTCGGCCGCGACCTGCGCCGCCTCGCGCTCCGCTTCGGCGAGACAGGTGACCGCTTCGAGTACCTGATCGCCAGCGCGCGGCAGCGTGCGCGCCGTCGCGTCGGGCCCGTTGCGCATCTCGACCCAGAACCCCGGGGGCGTGCGCACCGGCTCGAACCACGCGGCCCCCTCCGGCGTCTCGATCGAGCGCCCCGCTCCGTCGAGCGTCCTGGGCAACGCCGGAGTCCAGCTCGCTGCCACGCCCGCCACGAGCCGGGTGCCGGGTCCGTCGACCCGCCACACGCGGAGGCGGACGCCAGCCAGCTGCTCGAGGACGGGCACCAGCCGCTCGAGTTTGGTCAGCCCGCCCGCAGCACGAGACACACGCAATTTCCCCGCTCGTTGAATTCGATGGTATCGACCAGATGGCGCAGCACGAACAGGCCGCGCCCGCCCTCGCGCTCGAGAAACTCCGGCGTGGTGGGATCCGGCACCTGGGAGGGATCGAATCCCAGACCGTCGTCGGCGACCTGGATGCGGACGGCGTCGGGCCGGCACGCGACTTCAATGCGCACCAGCTTGCTCGGGTCGTGGCGGTTGCCGTAGGCGATGGCGTTGGCCAGCGCTTCCGCGAGCGCGGTCCGCAAATTGAACTGCAGCCGTCGCTGCGACAGCACGCCCACGTCGCAATGCCGCGCGGCGAGATCGACGGCATCGCCGACGAAGGACAGGTCACTCGGGACGGCGAGCGAAAAGGCGATCCCGTCCTGCGCCTGCGCGTTCCGGTGCAGCACCACCTGGACGTGACCGCTCACGAGGGCCCCTAGAAGGCCGCCAGCGCCTCCGCCGGCGTCTTCGCGATGGCAAACAACGTGTCCAGCTTGGTGAGCTCGAACAGCGTCTGCAGATCCTCGTTGAGCCCGGCGAGACGAAGGTCACCGCCCTGCTCCCGCACTTTCTTGGAGAGCGAGACGAGCACGCCGAGGCCCGAAGAGTCGATGTAGCCGGTCTTCGTAAAGTCGATCACGAAGCGGCGGGTCCCGCCTTCCAGGGAATCGAGCACCTTTTGCTTCAGCTCCTGGCGGTTGCCGACGATCAGCTGCCCGTCGACCCCGACGATCACCACCCCCCGCGGATCCTTGCTCACCGAGAACCCCATCTCACGCCTCCACTTGCAGTGTCGTGACCGCCGCCGTGACCACAATATCCTGTACCGAGGCACCCCGCGACAGGTCGGCGATCGGCTTCGCCAGGCCCTGCAGAATGGGACCAACCGCCTCCCACCCCCCCAGCCGTTGCACCAGTTTGTAGGCGATGTTGCCGCTGTCAAGGTCGGGGAAGACTAGCACATTGGCCCGGCCGGCGACGGCAGAATCCGGGGCCTTGCGCTGCGCCACCTCCGGCACCAGCGCGGTGTCCCCCTGCAGCTCGCCGTCGCATGCCACGGCGGGCGCCAGACTGCGCAACAGCGCGACGGCCTCCCGCACCTTGTCGATCTTCGGTCCCGAGGCGCTGCCCTTCGTCCCATAGGACAGGAACGCGACGACCGGCTCGTCACCGACGATGCGGCGCCGGTCGCGCGCCGCGGCCCACGCGATCTCTGCCAGTTGTTGCGCCGTCGGATCGGGGACAACGGCGCAATCGGTGAACGTGAGCACCCGCTGCCCGAGGATCATGTAGAACGCGCTGCTCAGCACCTCGATCCCCGGCGCCATCCCGACTCCCCAGAGCGCGGCTCGAATCAGCTCACCCGTGGAGTGGACGGCCCCACCGACCATACAGTCAGCGCGGTCCACGCCGACGAGACAGGCGCCGCGCGTGAGCGGATGCGCGAGCGCGGCGCGCGCCGCGCCGTCATCGGGGAATCGGTCCGGCCGGCGGCGGCGCAGCCACGCGACGAGCTCCGCCGCGGGCGGCGGGTCGTCGGGCTCGACCGGAACGAGCTGCCCCAACCCCAGCGCTTCGAGCTCGCGGCCTGCGGCCGCGACGCGTGGGTCCCCCGTTTCCGGCAGGAGAATCCGCCGCCGCACCCGCCGAGCCGCCGCAAACACGCGGTCGCGGAACGGGGAGGCGGGGGAGGTCACGTGCCGAACTTGGCCTTCAGGGCCTTGTCGACGGTGGGGTGGACCAGCTGCGAGACATCGCCGCTGTAGCGCGCGACTTCGCGCACCAGGCTCGAGCTGAGGTAGGTGAGATCGAACGCGGGGACGAGGAAGACGGTCTCGATCTTGGGGTCGAGGTTGCGGTTCATGAGCGCCATCTGGAACTCGTATTCGAAGTCGCTCACCGCGCGCAGGCCGCGGACGATCATCGATGCCCCGACCTGGCGGGCGAAATTCACGAGCAGCCCCTGGAAGGACTGGACCTCGATCCCGGGCCCGCGCACGGCTTCTCGCAGCAGCGCGACGCGCTCCTCGGTGGTGAACAATGGCTGTTTGGCGGCGTTGACGGCAACCGCCACGACCACCCGGTCCGCGAAGGCGCGCGAGCGCTGGATCAGGTCTTCGTGACCACGGGTCACCGGGTCGAACGATCCCGGATACACCGCGATGCGGTCGCCGCTCACGGGGCGTAAATGAAAGTGACGGCGGTATCCCCGTAGCGCCGGGTCTCGTCGCCGGGGATCGCGGTGTCGGCGGGATGCTCGATCGAGAACACGCGCGCGAACGGCACCAGGCGGAACATCGCCACGAGCCGCGCGGTCTGGTCGTTGACGTTGGCGTACGGCGGGTCGGCGAACGCGACGTCGTACTGGCCCGGATGCAGCTGCTCGGCGAAGCGCAGCGCGTCAACGCGGTGAATCGTCGTGCGCCCCTCGACCTTCAGCGTCTTGAGGTTGGCTTTGAGCGCCGCGAGCGCGTTGCGATGCACCTCCACGAACTCGGCGGTCGTGGCGCCGCGCGACAACGCCTCGAGCCCGAGCGCACCGGACCCGGCGTACAGGTCGAGGACCCGTGCGCCGCGCAGGCTGCGCTGCAGAATGCTGAACCACGCCTCGCGCACCCGGCTCGCCGTGGGACGAACTTTGTCCCCGACGGGGGTCTTGAGGCGACGGTTTTTGAATTCTCCGCTGATGATCGTGATCACGCTGCCTCCACCCCACCACTCGGAGCGATCGTCGCCACGCGGGCCTGTAACGTCGATCGCCCCTGCCAGTCGTCGCGCTCGAGACGGAACGCCACGTCGAGCGGATGTTCGAGCCAGCCATCGGGCACCTGATCGGCCCATTGAAAGCCGATCGCCGGAAGCGCCCCCGACCCGTCGTCCAGAACAAACCGCAGATGATTCGTGCCGACTCGTCGCGCTCCGACGGCGCGCGCCCCTCGAACCCCGAAAACGGGAGCGGGGTTCCCCATGCCGCAGGGCTCGAGATGACGCATCAAGCGCTCGAGATCTTCGCTGAGGTTCCCCAACGGCAGCTCCAGGTCGATACGCTGCGCCGGCACCAGATCTTCGGGGCGGAGAAGCTGGGCTGCCACCTCCAGAAAGGCAACCCGGAATTCCTCGAAACGTGCGCGGCGTACCGTCAGCCCAGCGGCCATGCTGTGGCCCCCGAACTTCTCGAGGGTGCCACCAACGCGATGCAACGCGCCGTGCAGGTCGAAGCCCGGGATGCTGCGTCCCGAGCCGCGCCCGGTGTCACCGTCCCACGCGATCAAGAACGTGGGACGCCCATACCGCTCCACCAGGCGGCTCGCGACGATCCCGATCACGCCCGGGTGCCAGTCGTCCGCGGCGAGCACGATCGCCCGATCGTCCTCGTTGCCCTGCGCGGCGAGAGCGGTTTCGGCGGAGGCGAGGATCTGCTGGTCCATTTCCTGGCGGCGCGCGTTGAGCGTCTCGAGCTCACGGGCGAGCCTCGCGGCCTCCTCCGGATCGTCGGTCAGGAGCAGGCGCAGCCCGTCTCCCGCGTCGCCGATGCGGCCGGCGGCATTGAGCCGCGGCGCGAGGATGAACCCGACATGGCCGGCGCGGAGCGGCTTCTCCGCGAGGCCCGCGGCCGCGACGAGCGCGGCGAGTCCCGGCCAGCGACTGGTCGCGAGGAGCTTGAGCCCATGGCGCACGAGGATGCGGTTCTCGCCGATCAGCGGCACGACGTCGGCCACGGTGGCGAGGGCGACGTAATCGAGGAAATGCCACGGGAGCGTGTCGGGAAGCCCGAGCGCCGGCACGAGGGCCTGCGCCAGCTTGAACGCCACGCCGGTGCCGCAGAGATCTTTGTCGGGCGAGGCGCAGTCGGGGCGCCGCGGGTCGAGGACGGCGGTGGCCTGCGGCAGGTCGTCGCCGGGAAGGTGGTGATCGGTGACGATGACCTCGATTCCCTCGGCGCGGGCTGCCTGCACCGCCGGGGCGGCGGTGATGCCGCAGTCGCAGGTGATGATGAGTCGGGCACCGAGCTCGCGCGCGCGCGCCAGACCCGCGGGACCGAAGTCGTACCCGTCGCGCACGCGATGCGGCACGAAGGCGTGCGCGGCGGCGCCGGCTTCGCGCAATACCCGGGTGAGCAGCGCGGCGGCGCACTGTCCATCGACATCGTAGTCGCCGTGGATGAGGATCGGCTCACCGCGCCGCACGGCGCCCTGCACCGCCGCCACCGCTTCCGGCATGTCGGCCCACGACATCGGATCCGACAGCCCCGTGAGGTTGGGGCGCAGGAACGCGCGGGCATCGCCCTCCGAGCCGTGGCCACGCAGCACGAGGAGCGCCGCCAGCGCTTGCGGAATCGACAGCGCGGAAGACAACTCGCCCACGAGCCCCGGATCCGGGGGACGCGCGACCGACCAGCGGGGCACGATCATTCGGCGCTGTAGAGCAGCACCCCGCAGGCCTCGCAGGTTTCAATGGACGCCCCGCGCTGGATCAGCACGCGACGCTGGGTCGGCACCGCGGTGAAGCAATGGCCGCAGGCGTCCCCATGCAGGGCGTAGAGCGCGAGCGGGGCTTTGCCGCGTCGGATCCGCTCGTAGCGGGACAGCAGCGCGCCGTTGACATCGCGGGTCGCGGCGGTGCGGACCTCCTGCGCCTGGCGCAGCTCGGCCAGTGCGACCTCGCGCCTCTCTGCCAGCGCCGCGCGCTCCGGCGCCTGCGCTTCACCCACCACATGCAACGCCTTCTCCGCCTCCGCCGCCTTACGCTCCGCTTCGTGCACCGCGTCGCCCGAGCGCATGAACTCCGCTTCCTCTTTGGCGAGGACGGTGCGCGTCAAATCGAGCTCGGCCATCAGCGTCGACGCTTCCTTCGCGCCCCGCACCCATTCGAGTTTCTGGCGCCGCTGCTCCTGCATCGATTTGTAATTGGCGATCTTGCCCTCGAGCTCGTCTTTGCGCCGCTTGGCGTCGTCGATGGCGCGTCGGGCGCCGTCGACCCCCCGTTGTGCCACCGCCAGATGCTCGTCGAGACGGCGCACGTCCGGCTCCAGGGCGGCGAGCGCCTGCTCCGATTTCGTCACGTCCTGATCTTTCGCCTGCAGCGTCAACAGACCTTCAAGATCCGGGTGCACCACTCCTCCTGGAGACGATCTTGTACGTGGGACGGATGCGATTGCGCTCGGCGGCGATGCGCTGCTTTTCAACGGCGAGCCTCGCTTTTTCTGTCTCATCAGCCAACGGCAACTCGCGCTCCAGACGATCCAGCTCGCGATCGAGGCGTCGCGCGTCAATCCGGTTCACCGCTCGATCGAACAGCTCGTCCGGCTCCCCTTCGCCCAGGCGCTCGCCGCGCAGCGCTTCGTAGGCCCGCGCAGGCGCTCCATCCAGCTCTTCCACTCGACCCTCGGCGACCGCCTCGAACACCGCCCGGTAGATCGGATTCTCGATCTCTTCGGGGTCCACCTTCTCGAGAACGCGGTCGCGCCACACGTCACCCTGCAGCATGGCGACGATGAGCGCGCGCTCTTCGTTCGCCGGCAGCGGGGGCAGCGGCTGTGCGGCAGTCGGCGCTGCCGCCGGGGCGGCCGGGTGAGGCCGGCCGCCGCTGACTTCGCGCTCCAGCACGTCCTTGCGCACATGCGCGACCTCGGCGACGCGACTCAGATACAGCTCGCGCGTCAACGAGTCCGACGCAGCGCGAATCGTCGGAAACAGGCGATCGAGCGCGCGGCGCCGGCCGGGGAGCGTCTCGAAGAAACGTTTGTGCTCGAGGATCTGGATCTTGCGCTCCAGCACGTCGAGGGCGTCTTTCGCGACCGCTTCGAACGCCGCGCTGCCACCCGTGCGCACGAGTGTGTCGGGATCCTCTCCCGCGGGCAGCGTCGCCACCGCGACCCGGACTCCGGCCCGCAACAGCTCGTCGCCGGCGCGGAAGGTGGCGCGCAATCCGGCATCGTCCGAGTCGTAGCAGAGCAGGACCTGCGGCGCGTAGCGGCGCAGCAGCTCGGCCTGGTCGGTGGTGAGGCCGGTGCCCATCGGAGCCACCACTTCCTCGATGCCCGCGAGCGCGAGCCGGATCGCGTCGAAGTACCCTTCCACAAGAATCGCCCGCTCGGCCTTGCGCATCGCATGACGCGCCTCGTGGAGATGGTAGAGCAGCTTCCCCTTGTGGAAGACCGGCGTCTCGGGAGAATTGAGGTACTTGGGCTCGCCTTCTCCCAGAATGCGCCCCCCGAAGGCCACGACGCGGCCGCGCAGGTCGTGAATCGGAAACAACAGACGACCGCGGAAGCGTGGCACGATCGTGCCGTCATCGCGGCGGCGCTCGAGGCCGGCTTCGAGCAACACCGCCTCGTCGATCCCGAGCTTGCGCATCGCCTCGCTGAAGCCGGGACCACGCGGGGCGAAACCGAGTCCCAGCACACTCGACTGCTCTGGGGAGATGTCGCGCGACGTGAGATAACCGCGGGCGACGCCGGCGTCGGGAGCATCCTGGAGCTGCCGCGTGAACCAGTCGTGCGCCGCCGCTAGGCCTGCGAACAACGGCTCGCGCGGATCGGGACCGGACGGGCCGCGCTCGGGGATCGTCATCCCGACGCGGCGGGCGACCTCGCGCACGGCCGTCGGATAGTCCATGCCGAGCCGCTTCATGAAAAACGTGAAGACGTCTCCCGATTCATGACAGACGAAGCAGTGGTACATCCCCTTCCTGGGAATGACGGCGAAGTTGCGATGCGTGCCGCCATGAAACGGGCAGGCACCGCGATAGTCCGCGCCGCTGCGTTTCAGCTCGACCTGCTCGCCGATAATGCCGACGATATCGGCCGCCTCGCGGACCTGCTCGATCACATCGTCCGGGATGAGACTCACCGCAACTCCACGACCGTCACGCCGGAACCGCCCTGATTGGCGGGCGCGAGCCCGAAACGGGCGACGCGCGGGTCGTGCTGCAGCATGCGCTGCACGAGGTCGCGCAACGCGCCGGTGCCCTTCCCGTGGATGATCCGCAGATAGGGGAGATCGTCGAGCACCGCGGCGTCGAGCGCCCGCTCGAGGGTCGCCTCGGCTTCGTCGGCGCGGAGGCCGCGGAGCGAGACTTCCGTGCCGGCGGTCGGGCGGTCGGCCGGGCGGGCGGTCGATGAGACGGCGGTCGGAGAGGCGGCGGACGAAGAGGCGGCGGTCCGGCGGTCTGGCGGTCCGGCGGTCGGCTCAAGTACCTCAACGATCTGCTCGGGTCGCACGATGATTCGCATCGAACCGGTTTCCAGGACCACGTCTCCATCGTCGCGCCGCTCGCCTACCCGACCAAGCATGCCATCGACCGTCCGCACGCGGTCCCCGACCTCGACCGTCACCGGACCGCCCGACCGCCCGACCGCCTGACCGCCGCCTTTGGTCTCAGAAATCGCCCTCTCCAACATCCGCCGCGCTTCGCGCGCCGTTGCTTCGTCGACCGCCGCGCGCGCCTGGCCCAGCGCTGCTTCGACGGTCTTGCGCGCGGCGAGGAGATACGCCCGGGCCTGGTCCCGCGCCTTCGCGTCCAGCGACCGCTCCCGCTCGCGCACGCCCCGCTCGCGCTCAGCGGCGTCCTGCTCACGCGCGGCGAGTCGCGTACGCTCGGTTGCCGCCACTGCCTCCGCGTCACCCACCGCCGTCTCGCGCTCGGCCAGCGATCGCGCCCGTGCTTCGACGTCGGCCAGCAGCGCGTCGAGCTGGCGTTCGGTATCGGGCACCGTCTGCTCGGCATCGGCGAGCACGTCATCGGCCACGCCGAGGCGGCGGGCGATGGCGAGTCCGTAGGAGCGGCCGGGCAGTCCTTTGAGCAGGCGGTAGGTCGGCGTGAGCGTGGCCGCATCGAACTGCAGCGACGCATTCACAATGCCCACCGATTCGGCGGCGAGTCGCTTCAACGCGCCGAGGTGGGTCGTCGCCAAGGTCACCGCATGGCGCCGAGTGAGGCTGCGCAGCGTCGCCGCAGCGAGCGCGGCGCCCTCGGCCGGGTCGGTGCCGCTGCCGATCTCATCGAGCAGCACCAGCGTCGCCCCGTCGGAAAACGCCAGGATATCGCGCAGCACGGCGACGTGCGCTGAAAACGTCGAGAGGCTGGCGGCGATCGACTGGCGATCGCCGATGTCGGCGAACACGCGTTCGAACACGGGGAGCCGCGAGTGGGCCCCTAGCGGCGGAATGATGCCGCTCTGCGCCAGCAGGGCGAGCAGCCCGACCGCCTTGATCAGCACCGTCTTGCCGCCGGTGTTGGGACCGGAGATGAGCACCGTCCACTCGTCGGCGGCGAGCTCGAGCTCGAACGGCACGACGACCGTCTCCCCGCCTACGAGCAGGGGGTGGCGCCCGCCGCGGATCTTGAGCGGGCCGCCGCCGATTTCCGGGGCGAAGCCATTGACCTCCACCGCGTAGCGGGCGCGCGCGCAGAGGTCGTCGAATGCGATGCACGCTTCCCAGGCGGCGGCGATGGTGTCGCGATGCGGGCGCAGCAGGTCGGTCAGCTCGCGCAGCACGCGCAGCACCTCGCGGTGCTCTTCGGCTTCGGCCGAGCGCAGCTCATTGCCGAGCTCGATGACCTCGGGCGGCTCGAGGAAAACCGTGGCGCGCGTCGCCGATTCGTCGTGTACGATGCCGCCGACGCGGCCGCGCGCGGTGGCGCGGACGGGAATCACGTAGCGGCCGGCCCGCAGCGTCACCGCGGCGTCGGGGGAACGGTCTTGCGGGTCGAGGCCCTGCAGCAGGCGCTCGAGCCGCGCGACGAGCTTGGACCGGACATCCCGCACCGCCTTGCGCGCGCGCGCCAGGTCGCGCGACGCCCCGTCGAGCACTTCCCCGTCGGGAGCGATGGCGCTCGCGAGGCGGGTCTCGAGTTGTTTGGGAGGGAGCGGCGCGCGCAACGCGGCGGTGCGCGGCGCGTCGTGCTCCAGGCGACCGAGCAGCGTTCCCACGACGCGCACGGCGATCAGCGTCACGCCGAGCTCGGCGAGCGCCGGACCTTCGAGGGCGCTGCCGGGAACGCCGAGCAGGCTCAGCGTCTCGTCGATATCGGGGACGGGCTCGGCGCGCAGCGTGTCGTCGGTAATCAGCAGAGCGGCGAGCTCGGCGACTTGCGCCAGCGCGTCGCGTACCACGGCGGGATCGGTGGCCGGGTGGCGGCTCTGCACCCGGGACGCGCCCAGCGGACCGGCCGCGAACGCCGCCACGCGCTCGAGCGCGGCAGGAAACTCCAGCGTCTCCAGGACGGCAGGGGGGAACCCGCCTCCCACATTCATACGCTCGCCGAGAGCTCCTCGCGCACGATCTGGTTGATCACCTTGCCGTCGGCGCGTCCTTTGAATTGTGGCATCACCTGGCCCATGACCTTTCCGAGGTCGCTCGCGCCCGCGGCGATCGCGGCGCGGACCGCCGTCCGGATCTCGTCGGGCGGCACCTGCGCGGGGAGGTAAGCCTCGAGCAGCACGACTTCCCGCTGCTCGGTGTCCGCGCGGTCCTGCCGGCCGACCTTCGTGAACTGTTCGGCTGCCTCGCGCCGTTTCTTGATGCCCCGGCGCACGACATCCACCGCGTCCTCGTCGGTCAGCGGATGGTGCACTTCGAATTCGCGGTTCTTGAGATCGGCGAGAATCGTCGAAAACAGGAGCGTACGGTGTTGATCGCGGGCCTTCCGGGCCTCGTTGAGGGCCACCTGGAGCCGCTCGACGAGGCTGGGCATTCTAGAAGGAGCGGGGCCGCCGGCTCTTGCGGCGGGCCGCGTTCATTTTCCGCTTCCGGCGTTCGCTGGGCTTTTCGTAGTGACGATGCTTGCGCAGATCCGAAAGGATCCCCGCCTTTTCGCACTTCTTCTTGAAGCGCTTCAAGGCGCGTTCGAAGCTTTCGTCGTCGTGGATGATGACTTCCGGCATCGCGGTTCCTGGTCCTAAATATGAGAGACTCAGGAAGTTAGCCTCACCCGGGAGGCCAGGTCAAGCGCCGCCCGCCGAGCAGGTGCAGGTGGAGATGAAACACCGTTTGCCCGCCGTTGCGGTTGGTGTTGAACACGACCCGATACCCGTCATCGGCAATCTTCTCCTCGCGCGCGATGTCGCGAGCGAGCAGCAGCATCTCGCCGAGCAGACGGCCGTCCTGGACATCGGCGATCGAGGCGAGGTGCTCCGTGGGGATCACGAGCACATGCACGGGAGCCTGCGGGCTCACGTCGCGGAACGCCACCAGACGGTCGGTCCGCCTGACGAGCGTCGCCGGAATCTCGCCGGCGACGATCTTGCAGAAGATGCAGTCGGCGGCCACTACGCTCCGAAGGCCTCGCGAATCTTGTTCCAGAAGCCGCGGCCCACGGTTTCGGCGGCAGGCGGCGCGCCTTCGATCTGCTGCAGCTCGCGGAACTTCTCCTCCTGCTCCGGTGTGAGCCGCGTCGGCGTCCACACCTGAATGCGCACGTGCAGATCGCCGTGCCCCGATTCGCCGAGGCGGGGCAGTCCCTTGCTGCGGAGCCGGTACATCGTGCCGGTCTGCGTCCCGGGCTGCACCTTGAGCGGCGCGCTGCCGTAGGGGGTGGGAATCTCCACCTCGGCCCCCAGTGCCGCCTGGCTGAAGGACACCGGCAGGTCGTACACGAGATCATCGCCGTGTCGTTCGAAGCGCGGGTCCTCGACGATCTCCAGCACCGCGATCAGATCGCCGGGCGGACCGTTCCGCGGGCCGGGAACCCCCTGC
>DATFSB010000085.1:0-2839 GCA_035262825.1 Gemmatimonadales bacterium
GCCAATCAGGGGTCGTCGGCACTGAGCTGGCCCAACCGCTCGTTGTCAGAGCGACGCGAGCGAATGGCAGTCCGATAGTGAACCTCGTCGTCAGTTTTCACGTCATGAGCGGCGGCGGCGGCATGTTTGCCGGCGCAGCGAACACTGACGCGAAAGGAATCGCGCAGGACTATTGGACGCTCGGCACGTCGACCGTGGCGCCTCAGATCGTCGAGGTGCGGGCCGTTCTCTCGACCGGTGAGAAGCGGGTCTTCGGCGTGTTTACTGCGACTGCCTTGCCCGGGCCGGCAGCCAGCATCGCCGTGCAGGCCGGGGATGGCCAGACGGTGGCCGCTGGGGTTGCTGTTCCGGTCGCCCCAGCAGTGGTCGTGCGCGACCAATACGGTAATCCCGATCCCTCCGTGGCTGTCGCGTTCGCCGTGACCGGCGGTGGCGGCAGTGTGACGGGCGCGGGCACGACCACCAATGCGGCAGGGATCGCGGCGGTGGGCAGCTGGACACTCGGACAGGGCACGAACGCCCTCACCGCCACCGCAGCGGGTAGCGGGATCGCTGGCAATCCGATTGTCTTTACGGCCACCGCCATCGCCCCCGTTGCCTGGACGTTAGTCACTCCGTTGCCGACGCCCCGCAACGAAGCCGCGACAGGCACCATCAACGGCGTGCTCTACGTCGTGGGGGGCTTCGACAACAACGGCAACGCCCTCGGCACCGTCGAAGCGTTCGATCCGACGACCAACACCTGGTCGGAGCGGGCGCCCCTGCCGACGCCGCGGTCCTATCTCGCTGCCGGAGTGGTTAACGGGTTGCTCTACGCCGTGGGTGGACTAGGTCAGGGATTCTCGGCAGTTGCCACAGTGGAGGCCTACGATCCCGTGGCAAACGCGTGGTCGACCAGAGCCGCCCTGCCGGAGGCGAACATGGGCATGGCAGCAGGGGTGGTGAATGGGATTCTCTACGTCACCGGTGGTGCGAATGGGCCTTCGGCCGCGCTATACGCGTACGACCCATCCACGGATTCCTGGTCGGCGCGGGCGCCACTTCCGGCGGTGCGCGTGATCGGGGGTGCCGGTGTGGTCGGTGGAAACCTCTACATCGTGGGCGGACTGATCGACGGAGCAACGCTCGGCACCAATGTGCTGGCGTACAATCCGGCAACGAACAGCTGGTCCGCAAAGGCTCCTATTCCCACGCCGCGCGGGTACTTCGCTGCTGGAGTTGTGAACGGTCTCATCTATGCGGTGGGTGGGGTCACGTTTCAAAACAACGCGTCCGTCACCGTCGCGTCTGTGGAGGCCTACGACCCAACGACCGACAGCTGGACGGTCAAGACGCCAATGCCGACTCCGCGGAATGCGTTGGCTGTCGGAGTCGTGAACGGGGTGCTGTACGCAATGAGCGGAACTGCAGGTGGTGGTATAGGCCTGGACGGCACCGCCCTCGCGTTTCACCCGTGACGACAACAACGTCTCCTTTGGATCAGGCCCCCACGCGCCCGCCGTGGGGGCCTGGCTTCATGGATGACGCATACCGCTGCCCGCATCCGTGAGTGTCCTGCCCGCCACTGTCATGAACCGCCAGTCGTAACCCGAGGCGTGCCGCTCGAGGCGTAATGGACGTTGCAGTATCCGCGCGTTTCGTCGCGTCGGCGACCACGCTAGCTTCCCGATTCCAGACCAACCACCGGAGTTTTTTCATGCGTCCCTGGTCGTTCGTCGTCGCCGCCGTCATTGCGCCGTTGGGAATCGCCGCCGCGCAGGCCCATCCCTTCTCGCACGCCGATACGTTGCGCGGCTCCAACACGGCGGAGCGGTCCTGGTGGGATGTCTCGTTCTACGACCTGCACGTCACCGTCGACCCCCGAGACAGCACCATTCTCGGCTGGAACGGCATCAGCTATCGGGTGCTGCAGCCGTCCCGGGCGATCCAGATCGACCTGCAGGAGCCGCTGCTGGTCGACAGCATGGTGCAGGAAGGACGCCGCCTGGCGGTGCGGCGCGACGGGAACGCCTGGTTCGCGACGCCGGCGCAGCAGCGTGCGGGCGAGCGCCACACGATCACCGTCTACTATCACGGGAAACCGGTGGTGGCGAAGCGGCCGCCCTGGGACGGCGGTCTCATCTGGGTGCGCGACAGCTTGGGTCAACCGTGGGTCGCGACCGCCAACGAGGGCACCGGTGCGTCCGTGTGGTGGCCCAACAAGGATTACCTCGCCGACGAGCCCGACAGCCAGCGCATCGCGATCACGACGCCGGATTCCTTGTTCGACGTTTCGAACGGTCGGCTGCGCGGCGTGACGCCGCACGCCGACGGCACGACGACGTACGAATGGTTCACGACCGGGCCGATCAATAATTACAACGTCGCGATCAGCGCCGGCCGCTACGCCCACTTCAGCATGATCTACGACGGCGAGGCGGGGCCGCTGACGCTCGACTTCTGGCCGCTCGCCTACCACCTCGATGTCGCCCGGCGCGAGTTCCTGCAGGTGCCGCCGATGCTCACGTGCTTTGAATCCTGGTTCGGTCCGTATCCGTGGTATACCGATGGGTACAAGTTGATCGAGTCGCCCCATCTCGGGATGGAGCACCAGACCGCCGTGGCGTACGGCAACCACTACCAGAACGGCTATCTCGGCCGTGACCTCTCACGGACCGGCCTGGGGCTGTTGTGGGACTTCATCATCGTGCACGAGAGCGCGCACGAGTGGTTCGGCAACAACATCTCGATGCAGGATCAGGCCGACATGTGGGTGCACGAGAGCTTCGCCAACTACTCGGAAAACCTCTACACCGAGTGTCTCGCCGGGAAAGAGGCCGGGGCGCAGTACGTGATCGGC
>DATFSB010000086.1:0-2206 GCA_035262825.1 Gemmatimonadales bacterium
CGAGGTTGGCGGGCGACCTTCTACACAACCGGCATGGAGCACTCTCCCACGAGCGCGACCGGCGCCGCGTGGGACGCCCGCCGGGGCCCGCGACGCAGTGGGCGGCGTGGGTGTATTGAAAAAGACCGCCTAGGATACAACCCGCCGCCGTTGCCTGCAGACGGCCGGCCGGCTGTACCTGTTTGACGCCCGGGTTGAACTTGACCGGCTAGGACACGTGATGCTCGTCACGGAACAGGTTGAGAAGGCGGGTCCGGCCTGTCCCAGTACGGCACCTGCACTTGCTCAGAAAATGCCGGGCCGGAGTGCGCGCTCAGGCTGCTGGTTCGAGGGTGACGCGATAGCCTTGGCGTTCGAGCGCCCGGACGGCGCGACGCGTGGTGCGTTCAGCGTGGCGCCGCTCGAAGTAATCGACGCCCGGTTCGCGATAATCCACCTGGCGATCGAGCAGGTGGTAGGCCGTCACGAGCATGGCATGGGCCACGGCGACGACGGCCTTCTTGTGGCCCCGATGACGAGCGATGCGGCGGTAGCGCGCGCCAAAGGCTGTGGTGCGACTGCGGGCGGCGAGACTGGCCGCTTCGATGAGCGCCATACGCAGCCAGCGGTTGCCCGGTCGGATGCGCCCGGATCTATGTTTGCCGGCGCTTTCGTTCTGCCCGGGGCACAAGCCGGCCCAACTAGCCAAGTGCTGGGCCGTGGGAAATTGCCGCATATCGACCCCGATCTCGGCGATCAGGACTTCGGCGGTGCGCTGCGCGACGCCGGGGATGCTATCCAGACGCTGGTGCTCCACCGCGAAAGGGCGCAGCGCCTCCTCGATGCGGGCGCTGAGGGCCGCAATCGCTTCGTCGAGATAGTCGAGGTGGCCGAAGTGCTGGCTGACCATGAAGGCGTGGTGGGCGCGAAAGCGGCCGGCCAGGGCTTGGCGCAGCGCGGGCAACTTCTTGCGCAGCGTGCCGCGCGCCAGATCCGCGAGCACCTCCGGGTCCGTGGTGCCAGCCACGAGGGCGTGGAGCATGGCGCGGCCCGAGGCCCCGAGGATGTCGGTGGCGACCGAGGCGAGTTTGATGCCGGCGTCTTCGAGCACTTTGTGCAGCCGGTTGGCTTCGCGAGTGCGCTCCTGGATGAGCACCTTGCGGTAGCGCGTGAGATCACGGAGTTCACGCAGTGGCGGCGGGGGCACGAAGCTGCCCCGCAGCAGCCCGTGCTCCAGCAACTGGGCGAGCCAGACGCAGTCCTGCACGTCGGTCTTGCGGCCGGGGACTTTCTGGACGTGCAGGGCGTTGACCAGCAAGCAGCTCACCGCTTCTTCGAGGACATAAAAGACCGGTTTCCAGTACACGCCGGTGCTTTCCATGGCAACGTGGGTCACCTGATGCGCTTCCAGCCAATCGCGCAGAGCCACCAAGTCGGCGGCGGTGGTCCCGAACGTGCGGATGTGCTGAGCTCGCTCGTCGCCTGGGCCCGGCACGCGGACACAGACGGCCACGGTCTGACGGTGGACATCCAACCCGGCGACGCGCTCGAAGAGCTGCTGCATGGCGCTACTCCGACGGCAGTGTCACCGGGGCCCGCAGGCGCCGACGTTCAGCCGAACTTGCTCGGCGTGCTCATGGCAACAATGCGGGGTACCGACGGCGCCCACGTCGAATTCGTTGCGGACACGCGATGGTCCCACTCAGATGACGACGCTGGCAGGCCACGGTGCATCTTGAGCGTACGCCCATTTTCATGCTGTGTGGGTGGGCTGCGCCCATGACAATTCGTTGGTCCGGCTCGCGTAAGCGCTGAGGAGCGTGAGCACCGTAATGAGCATAAGCGCGAGTCCAGTCATGCGCTTCATCTGGATCTCCCTCCTCTTACCCTTGTTGCGACGGCGGCGACCAGCCGGGGGATGCGCCAGACGTAGGCGAATCTCGTGCGTTGCCCGGAGAATCGTTGCGATCGGCGGCGTCATCGCAATATCATGCGCGGCGCGCCCGGCCGCGAGCGCGATCGGCACCGCACTCGATGGCACGAAGGAGATCAGCGATGAGGTGGCATCTCGCTCTAGTTCTTGCTGCGTCGTTTGTGGCGTGCCCGCTTGATGGGATCGCCGGGGAAAAGCAGATCGCTGACGTCAAGGAACTCGCGGGAAATTGGCGGGGTTTGGTCAGGACGGAGTTTGGTCGGGAGAGCGCGACGATGGTCGTCGAGGAGGACG
>DATFSB010000087.1:0-5061 GCA_035262825.1 Gemmatimonadales bacterium
TCGGCGATGGCCGCCCGAAACACTTCGCGCGGGTGCACCAGGGAGCTGTTGAGCAAACCGCGCGTGATCAGGAGATCGGCGAGGAGCTGGCTCTGGGTCCCGAGCGCCAGGACGTGGAATTCCTCGACCGCGAGGTCGCGCAGCCGCGGGGCACAGAGCCGGTGGACGTCGCCCGGTCCGCGGATGCGCTCGGGTGGCGGGATCGCCTCGGCCTCGAGGCGCCGCCCCAGCTCGAGCGCGGCGGCGAGACGTGCGGCCTTGGCCCGGCCGACGCCCGGCGTGCGGGCCACCTCGACGGGCGGGCGGCTCGCCAGCCGGCAGAGCGACCCCTCTACGCGAGCCAGCAGCTCTGCCGCGACCTCGAGGGCACCGCGCCCGGCGCACCCGGTCCCGAGCAGCAGTGCGACGAGCTCCTGTGCGGTGAGCGCCTGCACGCCGAGTCGCCAGAGGCGCTCACGCGGGCGATCGGCCGTCGGCTGCTGCGCATCGACCATGACCATGGCCGGGCAACGTAGTCACGAGATGTCCGTGAGGGCGTACCGAATCCACGCCACACGGTGCGGAACGCGGCGGTGGCGCCGCTAGGCAGCGGCTCCGTGACACTTCTTGAACTTCTTGCCGCTGCCGCAGGGACAGGGATCGTTGCGCCCGACGCCGGCGTACGGATTCAGCACCGCCGCGCCGACCCCCGGCGGTGCGGATGGCGGGAGCGGGCCGGTGCTCGTTTCTCGACTCACGAGGCCTTCGGCGTCGGCTTTCGACGCGACCATGGGAGCGGGACGGCGCGGCTGGCTGCCGATGAGGCCGGCGCTGCCTGCCGCGCGCGGACGGCCGCCAGCCGGTCCGGTCGTCCCGCCGGGCCCGGGAGGCGGCCCGATCTCGATGCGCAACTTGAGCCAACGCTCGGTGAACGTGCTGCGCAGGTCATCGATCAGCCCCTGAAACATCTCGAACGCTTCCTGCTTGTACTCGATCAGCGGGTCCTTCTGCCCGTAGGTGCGGAATTGAATCCCCGCCTTCAGCTGATCGAGATCGTAGAGGTGATCTTTCCACTTCTCGTCGATCACGCTGAGCATGATGTGCGCGAGCGCCTGCTCGCCCAGTCGCGTCGCGCCGACCTTGGGTTCGATTTCCTTGAAGTAGGCGAGCTTGCCGTCAAATGCCGCGCGTCCCGCTTCCTGGGCGACGCGTACCATCTCCGCCTGCGAGCGCACCTTCGCGGGGTCGACGATCGCGGGAGCGGAAATCAGGTACTTCTGGAGCAGCTCCGTCTCCACCAGCTCGCGGTCCCAGTCGGCGGCGTCCTTGTACTCGGCGAGCTGCGCGTCGACCAGCCGCTCGACGGCGGCGTCGATCATGCGCCGGGCCTCCGCCTTCAGCTCTTCCCCGCCCTCGAGGGCGAACAAGCGCAGCGAGTACATCACCTCGCGCTGCTGGTTCATCACGTCGTCGTACTCGAGTAGCCGCTTGCGGGCCTGGAAGTTCGACAGCTCGACCCGCTTCTGTGCCTGGCTGATCGCGCCGGTGACCAGGGGGTGCGTGATCACCTCGCCCTCTTCGGCGCCGCCGCGATCCATCCAGCGCGCGATGCGCTCCGAGCCGAAGAGGCGCATCAGATCGTCTTCGAGCGAGAGGTAGAAGACGCTCTGTCCGGGGTCGCCCTGGCGGCCAGAGCGGCCGCGCAGCTGGCGGTCGATGCGCCGCGCCTCGTGGCGCTCGGTGCCGACGATCACGAGCCCACACGGCGGGTCGTCGTTGCAGCCGAGCTCCTTGATGCGCGCAGCCGTCAGGTCGGGATGCTCCTGGGCCTGGCCGAACGCCGGCTCACCGCGCGCGGAGATGCCGCAGACCTGGCATTGCTTCACCCCTGGTCCGAGTTTGATGTCGGTCCCGCGCCCGGCCATGTTGGTCGCGATCGTGATCGCGCCGGGCTGGCCGGCCTGCGCGACGATCTCGGCCTCGCGCTCGTGGTACTTGGCGTTGAGCACCTCGTGCTTCAGGCCACGCCGCTTCAGCATCCGGGACAGCGTCTCCGAAACTTCAACGCTCACCGTTCCCACCAGCACCGGCAGCCCGCGCTTGTGATGGCGCTCGGCTTCCTCGATGATCGCGTTGTATTTCTCGCGCCGCGTCTTGTAGATGAGGTCGTGCTTGTCGACGCGGCGCACGGGCCGGTTGGTCGGGATGACCACGACCTCGAGCTTGTAGATCTGGAAGAACTCGGTCTCTTCGGTCTCGGCGGTGCCCGTCATGCCGGCGAGCTTCTCGTACATGCGGAAGTAGTTCTGGATCGTGATGGTGGCGAGCGTCTGGCTCTCCTCGCGCACCACGACCCCTTCCTTCGCCTCAACCGCCTGGTGCAGCCCTTCCGCCCAGCGCCGCCCCGGCATCAGACGTCCGGTGAACTCGTCGACGATGAACACCTGGCCGTCCTGCACGACGTATTCCACGTCCTTCTCGTACAGGCCGTGCGCCTGAACCAGCTTGTAGATGATGTGCAGCGTCTCGCTCTTCGCCGCGTACTCCCCTTCGACGACGCGGCGACGTTCCAGCTTCTCGGCGGCGGAGAGGCTGTCGTCGTGGTCGATCGCGTGCACCGCCTGGGAGATGTCGGGGATGACGAAGAGCGAGGGATCATCCGGGGACATCGCCTCGACGCCCTTGTCGGTGAGATGGACCGAATGGCCCCGCTCGTCGAGGACGAAGTACAGGTCGTCCTCGATGTCGCGCATCTTCTGGTCGCGGGCGGGGAGTTTGCGGTCGGCCAGGCGGTCGAGCTCGACGCGCTGCACCTGCGACTTGATCCCCTGCTCGTTCAAGAGCTTCAACAGCCGCTTGTTCTTCGGCATGCCGAGCTGCGCCTGGTAGAGCAGCTTGGCGGCCTCATACTGGTTCTTGGAGTCTTCCAGGAGCGGCTCGGCCTTCGCCACGAGATCGTTGACCACCGCGGTCTGGCGGCGCACGAGCTGGACGACCAGCGCGTTGTACTGTGCGTACTTCGCGTCCGACTCGGCTCCCACCGCTCCGGAAATGATGAGCGGCGTGCGCGCCTCGTCGATCAGGATCGAGTCGACTTCGTCGATGATGGCGTAGTAGTGCGTGCGCTGGACCCGCTCCTCCAGCCGACCCACCATGTTGTCACGCAGGTAGTCGAACCCGAACTCGTTGTTGGTGCCGTAGGTGATGTCGCACCGGTAGGCGGCCGCGCGCTCCGGCGTCGAGGGCTGGCTCTCGTCGATGCAGCCGACCGTCAGGCCGAGCCAGGAAAAGAGATGGCCCATCCACTGGGAATCGCGCCGCGCCAGATAGTTGTTGACGGTGACGAGGTGGGCGCCCTTCCCGGCCAGGGCGTTCAAGTACAGCGGCAGCGTCGCGACGAGCGTCTTGCCCTCGCCCGTCGCCATTTCCGCGATCTTCCCCTGATGCAGGACGATGCCCCCGATGAGCTGCACGTCGTAGGGCACCATATCCCAGGTCAGCTCGTGCCCGGTCACCAGCACCTTCGAGCCGACGAGCCGGCGGCACGCCTCGCGCACGGTGGCGTACGCCTCGGGCAGCACCGCGTCCAGCGCCGCCTGCAGCGCTTTGCTGTAGCGCTGCTCGGCCTCGCCCAGCTGGTCCGACAGCCGGGCGCGCTCTTCGGCGTCGGGGCAGTCGTGCTTGGCGGCTTTGAGCCGCTCCACCTCGGCCGCCAGCTCGCCCGTTTGCTCCGCAATGCGCTGACGGAATTGCGCCGTCTGGCCCTGCAGCTCGCCGTCGGAGCAATCCTTGAGCCGGGCTTCGTGCTGGTGAATCGCCGTCACCAGCGGGCGGATGCGTTTCATCTCCCGCTGGAACCGCGACCCGAACACCCTGGTGATCATCGCTTTGACCATCGGTCCTCAACTCTTGCGATACAGCCCGTGGGCGGCGATGTACTCGCGCACCGCGTCGGGCACCAGATAGCGAATCGAGCGACCCTCGGCGACACGACGCCGGATCTCCGTCGCCGACACATCCACCGCCGGCACGTCGATCACCCGCTGGATCCCCGGCTCGTGCGCCGGCGCCTGCCCCGGGCGGGCGAACACGACGACATCCGCGAGGCCGGGGAGCGCGGCCGCCTCGTGCCAGGCGGGCAGCTCTCGAGCGGCATCCGCCCCCAACAGTAACGTGAACCGGTTCCCCGGCTCGCGCTCGGCCAGCGCGCGTAAGGTACGCACGGTATACGACGGAATCGGCAGCTCGAGCTCGATGCGTTCGACGGAGAGGTGTGGATTGTCGCGCACCGCAAGCTCGAGCATCTCGGCGCGTTGCGTCGGCGTGGCGGCCGCCGCGCCCCGCTTGAAGGGCTGCTCGCGGGCGGGCATCAGGCGCACCCGCGCGCCCAGCACCTCCGCCGCCGCTTCGGCGACCACGAGATGTCCCAGATGTACCGGATCGAACGAGCCGCCGAACAGCGCGTCCACGCGCTCAGGGCGTGGTGCCGGCCGGAGGCACGGCCGGCGGGCACGACCGCTCGACGTTCTGCGCTTGCGGATAAAACTGACGCAGGTGCGCGCACGCCTCCTGCCGTTCTTCCTTGTATCCGATGATGCGATAGCTGTCGGCGAGCCGTAGCAGCGCATCGACGGCACGCGGCGTTTCGGGATAGTTCGCCAGCACGTCCTTGAAGTAGATGATGCCGGAGTCGTAGGCCCCGCGCCGAAAATAGAACAGCCCGTTCTTGTAGTCCTTCTCGGCGAACCACTCGCGCAGCTGGCGCACGTGCAGCTGCGCGCGCGCGGTCGCGTCGGTGCCGGGGAAGCGGCCGGCCAGCTCCTGATACGTAGCGAGCGCCGACTGCCCGTAGCTCGGGTCGAGCTCGGGATTGCGCCACATGCGCAGCTGCGCGTCCCCGGCGCGCAGCAGCGCGGTCGGGGCGTAGCTGCTCTGCGGAAACTGATCCGCGGTCGCGCGAAAGTCGTGCGCCGCCTCCACCAGCTGTCCCATCTGGAACTCCGCCTCGGCGACGTAATAGTGGGCTTCCGCCAGGGAGGAGTCGTTGGGGGCGAGCTCGAACTGGAGGCGGCGATAACTCTG
>DATFSB010000088.1:0-6602 GCA_035262825.1 Gemmatimonadales bacterium
CCCGGGGGTGACCGGGTGGACGCGCGCGGCTGTTCGCTCCCCAAGGACGCGGACGCCGACGGGGTGGTCGACGCGCTCGACAAGTGTCCCAACACGCCGCCGGGCGTGAAGGTGGATACGACGGGATGTGAGCTGGACAGCGACAGGGACGGCGTGTCCGACTCGGCGGACCGGTGCCCCAACACGCCGGTCGGCGAGAAGGTCGATGCCGCCGGGTGCCCGCTGCCGAAGGACTCCGATGGCGACGGGGTGGTGGACACGATGGACAAGTGCCCCGGCACGCCCGTCGGGGAGAAGGTCGATTCGATCGGCTGCCCGCCGCTCTTCACGGGAGTTGCGCGCACGCTGGTCCTCGAGGGCGTGACCTTCGAGCCCAACAGCACGGCGCTCACCGCCGGGGCCCGCGGCGCACTCGATCGTGTGGCGACCTCGCTGGCGGTGCACCCCGGGACGCGCGTCGAAGTCGCCGGGTACACCGACAACCGCGGCGGCATCGCCGCCAATCTCCGCCTGTCGAAAGCCCGGGCGGACGCGGTGCGCAGTTATCTCATTGAGCGGGGCGTGTCACCGGAGCAGATCACGTCGCGCGGCTACGGCGCGGACGATCCGATCGACACCAACGCGACGGCGGTGGGACGGTCGCGGAATCGGAGGGTCGAGCTGCATAGGACGAATTGAAGAGAGGTTCTGAAGGTTGGGGGAGGTTGGTGGAAGATGGTGGAGGTGCAAGAGGTTACCTCCACCAACCTCCACCGTCCTTCACCATCCTCCACGACTTGCCGCTAATGTCCATTCTCCCCCGCCACGACGACGATCACCGCCTCGATTCTCGCCACCGTCCGCCCGCCTGCCGTGACGGTCACGTTCCCGAAGCACATGTTGCGGCGGCGCCGGACCTCACCGTTCAGCGTCACGGTGCGGTCGGTGGCGAAGACCGGGTTCTCGAACTCGGCGCTCGCCCGGGCCATGCGCGGCCGTCCCCGCAGACCCGCCTCCCAACCCCACAACGCCACGAGCTGGCCGGCGGCCTCGATCAGCAGGCATCCCGGGAAAATGGGATCGCCGGGAAAGTGCATCGAAAACACCCAATGCTCGGGACTCAGATTCATCTCGGCGACGATGGTTTCGCCGTCGACCGCGTTGACGCGATCGAGCTGCAGCATCTGCCCGATAGGGAGAAACGTCGTGCCCAGGTTGGCGCGCTCGTAGCGGACGGCGGTCACTCGCAGTCTCCTGTGGTGGTCCGGATAGAGTACGCCTGCCGACGGCCGGCGGATGACTGATTGATCAGTTGGTGAAGCGGAAAATGTAACCTAGTCTCCGAAGTGTGCGAGTCTCACTTCGAGGACATCCGCCACCTGCGCGATGCGGTGTCGCACTCCGTCCACAGGTGGTTGATCGACGGTGATCGCGGCCAGCGCCTGACCCTCCGGGCCGCCGTCCCGCGCCTGGTGCCAGCTGCCGATGTTGATCCCCGATTCGCCGAGCAGCGTCCCGACGCGGCCGATCACACCGGGGACGTCGCGGTTCTTGACCACGAGCAGCCATCCTTCAGGAACGACGTCAACGTGATAGTCGTCGATGCGCACCACGCGACCGTGATTCGATCCCACGAGCGCGCCCGCGACCCGCACGCGCTTTCCCGCCGCGTCCACCGAGACGCCGATTGAGGTCTCGAACCCGGGCTCAGCCGCGCCGGTGCGGCGCGTGAGCCGGATACCGCGCTCCTCGGCCACGACGGTGGCGTTCACGAGACTCACCGGTCCCGCGCCGACGGCGGAGAGCAGGCCTTCCAGCGCGGCGATCAGCAGGGGACGAGTCGCCTCCTCGTCCTTCCCACCGTAGGCGACCTCAAGCGCGGTCACGTCCGCGCCGCTCAAGCCGCCGGCCAGCCGGCCGAGCCGGCGCGCCAGCGCGAGCAACGGAGCGGTGCGGCGCAGCACGTCGCCGCCGATCCCCGGCACGTTCACCGCGGTCGAGAGATCACCGGTGAGCAGGGCGTCACGCACCGCCGCGGCGATCTCCTGCGACACCCGGTCCTGTGCTTCCGCCGTCGATGCGGCGAGGTGCGGCGTCAAGATCAACCGGTCCACGCCGCGCAGCGGCGAGTCCTTGGGGAGCGGCTCCTGGGAGAAGACGTCGACCGCCGCGCCCGCGATCTGCTTCGCGTTCACCGCGGCGGCCAGTGCCGCTTCGTCGACCAGCTCGCCGCGCGCGGTGTTGATCAGCACGGCGGTCTTTTTCATGGTCGCGAGACGGCTCGCGTTGATCAGGTGGCGCGTCTGGTCGGTCAACGCGACGTGCAGCGTGACCACATCCGCGGTCGCGAGCAGCTGCTCGATCGGGAGCACCTTCACCTGCAGCTCCGCGGCGCGCTGCGGCGGCAGGAATGGATCGTGGGCCACGACCGTCATGCCGAAGGCGCGTGCGATCTGTGCGACGTGGCCACCGATGCGGCCCAGCCCGACGACGCCGAGCGTCTTGCCGCGCAGCTCGGTTCCCTCGTACTTCTTGCGATCCCATTCGCCGCGCCGCATCGATTCGGCGGCTTCCGGAATGTGGCGCACCAGGGACAGCAGCAGGCCCAGCGCATGCTCGGCGGCGCTGACGGTGTTCGCTCCGGGGGCATTCATGACAGCGATGCCGCGCCGCGTCGCCGCGGTGACATCGATCGTGTCCACGCCGATGCCCGCACGCGCGATCACGCGCAGCTCCGGGGCGCGCTTCAGGACGTCGACCGTGACCCTGGTCTCGCTGCGCACGATCAGCGCGTGGGCGTGCTCGAGCGCGCGGTGCAGCTCCTCGACCGGCTTGCCGGCGCAATTCACCACTTCGATCCCGGGCGTCTCCGCCAACAGATCGAGCCCACCCGCCGCGAGGCGGTCGGCGACCACCACGCGCAGCGTCATCGAATCGCCGCTTCCACGAGCGGCAGCAGCTCCTCGACGCCCGCCACCGAATGGTCCCCCATGTGGCCGATGCGGATCGTCGTGTCCTTCAACGCCCCGTAGCCCGATCCAATCGTCCACCCCTGCGCTTTGAGCTTCCCGGTGACGTCCTTCGCGCTCTTCCCCGCCGGCAGCTTGAGACACGAAACGGTCCAGCTGCGCCGTCCGACGCGCGGTAGGTATTCGATCCCGCGCACCTCGGCCCAGCGCTCCACGACCTGCCGCATCGCCTCATGGCGGCGCCAGCGGGCCTCGATCCCGCCTTCCGCGGCGATGCGCTCGAGCTGGCGGTCAAGGGCGTTGAACAGCGACAGCGCCGGCGTATTGGTCGGCTGGTACTTCGCCATCGCCGCCTCGAAGCTCACGAGATCGAAATACAGTCCGCGGTCGGGCAGCGTCTTCGCCCGGGCGACCATGCGCTCGGAGGCGATACCCAGCGCCAGCCCGGGCGGCAGGGCCAGGGCCTTTTGCGAGCCGGTGAAGGTGAAGTCGAAACCCCACTGATCGGTTTCGACGGGGCTGCCGGCCATCGAGGTCACGGCATCCACCAGGAACAGGACGTCGTCGAACTCACGGGTCACGGCGGCGAGCGCCGCGACGTCCTGCAACACTCCGGTCGACGTCTCGGAGTGGGCGATCGTCACGGCGTCGACCGGCGTGCGGCGCAACGCGTCGCGCAGCATGTCGGGCTCCACCGACTGGCCCAGCGGCACGTCGAGCCGGATGCACTCCTTCCCCGCCGCGGTGACGAGCTGCGCGAAGCGCTCGCTGAACGCCCCGTTCACGAGCGACAACGCCCGTTGACGCACGCCGTTGCGCACCGCCATCTCCATGAATCCGGTGGCGGACGTGGTGCCGATCAGCACGATGCGCGACGTCCGCGCCAGCGCCTGCAGCTGGGGGCCCATGCGCTGCAGCAGCTGATCCATCGCACCGGAGCGGTGCGCGATCATCGGCTTGAGCTGGGCTGCTAAGACGTCCGGATGGACGTCGGTCGGCCCGGGGAGGAAGAACTTTCCGAACGTCGAAGTAGCAGGGGCGGCGACCGACGTCATGCCCCCGCCCGGACGAGCTGCTCCACCAGACCTCCCATGACAACTTCGCTGGTCTTTACCAGACGCACCCCTTCCTCTCCCCACTCCTTCAGCATCTGCTCCGCCACGTCGCGATCGATCGGCTTCATCGCATCGGTCACCGCGAAGAGACGGATGGTGGGGCGCTGCTGCAGAAACCCTTCGATGGCGTAGCGGTCGCACACGTCGAGCGCGACACCGTAGAGCACCACGTCTTCCGGAGCCAGAGCATCGACCACAGGGAGGACGTTGGGGTTGGTGAACACGTCGAACTCGTGCTTGTGAATCAGAATGTCGCCGCGATGCGCCCGCACGCGCTCGGCGAGCCGGGCAGGGTCCTCCGGCGCGGGCTCGATCACCAGCGGATCGCGCAGCGCAGTCTCGGGAATCTTCTTCTGGCCAGGGGTGCCGTGCATGCAGTGCGGCGGAAACGTGTCCTTGAAGTTGGGCGACTGCGACAGCTCGCGATGCCCGGGGACATGGTCGTCGGCGCTGGCGACGACGCGAATGCCGTGCCCGTGCGCGTAATCGGTGAGCCGCTTCAGATTGGGGATGATGTGCTCGGCGTCGGGCACGTACAGCTTGCCGTCCGCTCTCATGAAGTCGTATTGGGTGTCGACGTCCCAGAAGATGACCTGCGCCATACGCTGCTCCTCAAATGAGAAAAAGGCGGCGTCGGAATCTCCGTGGGGGAGACAGGCGATGTCAACCGGAACGGGTCACGGCGGCAACCCGCGGCGGGCGCGGTAGATGACGGCGAACTGAAATCGCTGTGCGAAATTGCGTTGCATCACCTGGCGCGCCGACCGGGCAGTTTCGCTCAGGTCGCTCGGGATCGTTGCCTGCAGCAGCTGATCGAGCGCGGCGCGGCGCGCGCTGCTCGGGCCGAAGGTCATTTCAGGTGGGTCCAGCACCCAGCCATAGCCGATCGCCTCTACATAGGCGTGGCGCACCTGCAACGGCACGTCCTCGTTCTGCGCCCACGCAACCAGCGAATCCGCGCTCGCCGGCGACGTCGCGGCCGCGTCGATCATCGCCATCACACCCAGCGCCAGCTGTTTCCGGATCTCGAGCGTCGCAAGGAGCGTGGCTGCGCGGGCCTCCGTCAGGCCGGTCAGCGCCCTGAGAGTGCTGTCCCGGGAAACCATGCTCGCGGCGTCGCGCGCGAGCCTCGCGCCGGCGGCGGCGCGGTCGAGGCGAGGATCGGACTCCAGGTCGCGTGCCTTCTCGACCACGGCGTCGAGCAGCACGCACGCGCCGATGCGGTCGTGGATGTTGACGCGTACCCGCAGCGCCGCGAGCAGCTCGCGACCCGCCGGCAGCGATTCGGCGGGGGTGGCGGCTCCCGTTGCCGACTCGAGGTCGACGGTGCCCCCGAGACCTTCCCAGATGCGGCGGGCGGTGCTCCCCGGGGGAAACGTGTCGCCGAAGCCGATCGGTGGAGCGAGCGAATCGAGGGCCGAGACGGGAGACACGCGCTCTGACGGGTTCGGGTCGCGGCAGCGCAGCTGCGCCGGTGCGCCGGCGGGCTCGAGCCAGTTGGAAAAATCGACACGGGACAGTGAATCGACGGCGGCCATCGCCGCGGCCGGCGACGCGTAGCGAGGCGGCGCGGGCGTCTCGAACCCCATGTGCCGGACGCTGATCATCGCGATGACGATGACGACGACCAGCATCGCGACACACCCGGCCGCACCGATCACGAGCTTCTTGTGGATCGACGAGCCGGGATCCGTCACGCTACTCGACGCGCTCCAGCCGCGGGTTGGGACGGAGGGTGCGGCCGACCTTGGCGCACGGTTTCCCTTCGACCTGCACGATATCGGCGGTGAAGTCGAAGCGCCCCTGGAAGAGACTCGACCCCACGCCGTACATATCCACCGGAACGCCTTCATCTTCGAACTGTCGGATCTTCTCGACACTGAAGCCGCCGGAGACGACGATCTTCACCCGCTGGAAGCCCTCGCGGTCGAGCGCGCGGCGCACGTTCCAGACAAGCTGCGGGTTGACGCCGGTGGGCTTGAAGAGACCCATCTGCGGCACGATGGAGCGGTCGACCAGCGTCTCCGAGGTGTCGAGCCGCACACCGTACAGGCGCTCGCCCAGCGCCCGCGCCACGGCGAGCGATGTTTCCACGCAGTCGTTTTCGAAATCGACGAGCGTGATGAGGCGGATCTCGGGATCCATGAGCTCGGCGAACTTGAGCGACGCCTGGACGGTGTCGCCGTCGTAGGCGGCGATCAGGGCATGCGGCACCGTGCCGATTCCCTCCGAGCCCCACCACGACGCCTGGGCGTCGGTCGAGACGCCGATGGCGCCGGCGATGTGGGCGGCGTAGCCGTCGCCGGTCTGCACCAGCCAGTGGTCGTGGCGCGCCGGGAAGAACATCACCTGTTTGGGCCGCGCGGCGTCCACGACGCGCCGCGTGTTCGTTCCCACGCGGGTGCGGCGCGCCAGCACGCCGAGGTACAACGTCTCGAGGTTGGCGAAGGCGTCGTAGGGTCCCTCGATCAACAGCACCGTCTCCCACGGCGCGATCTGGTCGCCGTCGTACAGCGCGTGCACCGCGAGCTCGCTCCAC
>DATFSB010000089.1:0-2315 GCA_035262825.1 Gemmatimonadales bacterium
TATCGATAGCTCCGAGAGTCCGGTGCACGGGGCGGTCCGCCTATAATGGCCATCCTGAGTCCGTCTGCTATCACCCGCTCTTCGTCTTCAACCCAGAGGGCGACTGCCTGGCGGCGAAGCTGCGCCCCGGCAATGTCCACAGCTCGGAGGGGTGGGACGAGATCCTGCTGCCCATCATTGATCGGTACCGCAGCCGCGGGAAGACCGTGGTGGTCCGGGCGGACGCCGCGTTCGCCAGGCCCGAGATCTACGCGGCGCTGGAACGGCGCGGGGTACGCTACGCGATCCGGCTGCCGGCCAATGACGTGCTGGAGCGGCAGATTGAGGATCTGCTCACGCGGCCTCGCGGCCGACCGAGTCACGCGCCGCTCGTCCGCTACCGCGGCTTCCACTATCAGGCTGCCTCTTGGGACCGCCCGCGCCGCGTGATCGCCAAGGTCGAACATCATCTCGGTGAGCTGTTCCCCCGCGTCGGTTTCATCCTCACCACGCTGACCGGCACACATCGCGCGATCGTCCGCTTCTACAACCAGCGCGGCACCGCCGAGCAATGGATCAAGGAGGGCAAGACCGCGACCCACTGGACCCGCCTCTCCTGTCACCGCTTCCGGGCGAACGAGGTGCGGTTGCTGCTCGGCGTGATCGCCTACAACCTCGGCAATCTACTGCGTCGGCTCGTGTTACCGGCCGCCATCCAGGACTGGTCGCTCACGAGTCTCCAGCAACGGCTGCTCAAGACCGGCGGGCGACTGATCCGACACGCGCGGTACTTGACGCTGCAGCTCGCCGAAAGCTACTGTCGGTGTCCAGTAGGAATGTCGTCTTAACTGTTCAGTGAAAATGTCGTCCCCTAGCGTCCCAGGAGTTCGAAGCCTCGGCGGCTGAAGGACCGGCGCCACGGATGGTCCTTGGGGGGATTGGCTGGCGCAGGCGGCACCGACGGCGCGGGAACCGGCGCGCGCACGACCCTACGTCCGGAGCCACGTGCGACAGCGGCCAGCTCATCGAGGGCCCGCGTGAGCCGAGTCGTGCGTTGCTGACGCCGGCGCTCGGCAAGCTCGCGCTCGCGGCCGGCGTTGACGCGGGGTGTGAGGACGAAGTCGGAGCTGGGTGAGGGTTGGCCGGCCAGCACGGTGTGCTCGTACAGCACCACGAGGCGGCCGTCGAGGAGTTCGCGCACTTGCACGCGGCAGCCCGCATAGGAGCGCCCATGAGGCCCGGGGGGAATCTGCAGCCAGCGTGAGCCCACGCGAACGGTGTTATCGCGGGCCACGACGCGCGTGTAGCGGCAGCTCAGAATGAGGGCGAGATCGCGGGGGGCGGGGCGCCATGCCGGCTGGGGCTGAGCCGGCGCCCGCGCAAAGCGCCGTCGGAAGTCGTCGAGGAACTCGGGGAGGAAGGCGTTGGCCTGCTCGAGGGTGTCGATCCCGCGCAGGCGCAGTTCGCTCACGAGCCGGTCTTGGAGCGTCGCCCAGAGGCGCTCAATGCGGCCTTTGGCCTGCGGCGAGTGCGCGCGAATGAAGCCGATGGCGAGGTCGCGGAGGACGCGGCCGAAGTGGGTGGGGTCCTGAGCCCCGCGCAGCTGTTCATCGAGCGTCCAGTGATGATCGTTGCGCACAAAGAGGTTCAGGCGATCGCCATAGAGTTCGACCGGCACACCATACCTTCGGCAGGTGTGATCGAGCACGCGCAGATAGCCGTTGAGGTCTTCCCTGGGACGAAACCATAAGGCGAGCGGGATGGAGGTGGCATCGTCGATGGCGCCGTGCAGGGCCGCCGCGGGCCCCCGATCCTCGAGCCAGTTGAACGGGCTGGCGTCGAGCTGCACAAGTTGCCCCAGCGCCGGCACCGGAGTACGGCGGGCGCGGTGCTTCGGCGGCCGCCGTCGCCGGTGAGCCGGGCGTTGGAGCGCCAGACGAATGCGCCGGATCGACGCCCGGCTTACGTCGAGACCGTGGACCTCGCGGAGTTTTTCGGTGAGGTGCACATCGTTGAAGCGCTCGTAGGTCGTCGTCATGAGCTTCTCGATGGCCGCCCGCATCGACGACGGCAGCTGGCGCCGCGAGGGCCGGCCGCGTGCGCGGTGCACCAGGCCTTCGACGCCCTCGGCGCGGAACCGCTGCTTGAGACGCTGGAACTGCCGTGACGTCATCCCCAGCGCGTGCGCGCCTTGCTCATTCGTAATGCGGTTCGCCAGTGCTGCCTTCACTAGCCCGGCCCGCAACGTCTCCTTCCTGCTCATCGTGAAGGTCTCCATGAGAGGACGACAGTTTCACGGAACAGTTGGGGGACGACATTTTCATAGAGCACCGGCA
>DATFSB010000090.1:0-2833 GCA_035262825.1 Gemmatimonadales bacterium
CGCGGCGGTGACTTCGTCTATTCCGATCTCGAGCTCGAGGTGATGCAGCGGGACATCGCGGTCGCCGGCCAGCACGGCGCGCGCGGGGTCGTGTTCGGCATCCTCCTCCCCGACGGCGCGGTCGACGTCCCCCGCACCCGCGCGCTCATCGCCGCGGCCCGCCCGCTGCTCGTCACGTTCCACCGTGCCTTCGATTTCACGGCGGACCCCGACCAGGCCCTCGACGATCTCATCGCCCTCGGAGCCGACCGGCTGCTCACCTCCGGCCAGGCGGCGACGGCGGCCGAGGGTACCGGGATTCTCGCGCGTCTCGTGCAGCGGGCCGCCGGGCGCATCGCCGTCGCCGCAGGGGGCGGGCTCTCCGAAGAAAACATGCTCGCCGTGATCGAGCGGACCGGCGTCCCGGAAGTCCACGTGCGGGCCACGGCACTGCTCGAGAGCCCCGTCACCCATCGTCCCACGCACCTGTCGCTGTTGAAGCAGCCGCTCCCCAACGAGTACGATCGCGCCGTCACCGATCCTGAGCGGATCCGCCGTCTCGTCGAGCTGCTCGGAAACAGCACGCTCGCGGAGCGTCCGGCGTGCTGACCCGGCGCGCGTTGCTCGCGCGCATGGCCGGCGTCGGGGCCGCCCTCCCGGGACTGCGCCTTCCCTCCTTTACGCTCGGCTCCCTGGCCCCGCGGCCGGCCCGTCCCACGCCCGCGCAGCGTGCCTGGCAGGATCTCGAGCTCGGGATGTTCGTGCACTTCGCGCCCAATACCTGGCAGGAAAAGGAGTACGACGACCTGTCGCTCGCTCCCGGCGCGATCATCGAGAACGTGGACACCGAGCAATGGGTCGACACCGCAATCGCGCTCGGGGCCCGCTACATCGTACTCGTGGCCAAGCACGCCGGAGGATTCTGTCTCTGGCAGACCGACACGACCGACTACAGCATCAAGAATTCCCCGTGGAAGGGCGGAAAGGGTGACGTCATGGCGTCGCTCGCCGACGCCTGCGGCCGGCGCGGGCTGCAGCTTGGCGTGTACCTCTCGCCCCGCGACGACAAACACGGCGCCGGCCTCTCGGGGAAATGCGCGACGCCCGACGCGCAGGCGGCATATGACGAGTTGTACCGCCGCCAGCTCACCGAGCTCTTGTCACGTTACGGTCCGATCGTCGAGCTGTGGCTCGACGGCTCGAGCGTTGTTCCCACGGGTGACATCGTGTCGCGCTACCAGCCGGACGCGATGGTTTTTCAGGGACCCCAGGCGACGATCCGCTGGGTCGGCAACGAGGACGGGTTCGCGCCCTACCCCTGCTGGAATGCGCTCGCCGCCGCCGACGCGAAGACCGGCATCGCGACCGCGCTGCACGGCGATCCCGCCGGCGACGTCTGGATGCCGGTCGAAGTGGACGTCTCGATCCGCCGCCCCAACTGGTTCTGGAACACGACCGACGAAAAGAATCTTCTGACCCTCGATCAGCTGGTCGAGATCTACTACCGCTCGGTGGGCCGCGGCACGCAGCTTTTGCTCAACATGCCGCCCGATCGCACCGGGCGCGTTCCCGCGCTGGACGCGGCGCGCGCGGGCGAATTCGGCGACGAGATTCGCCGCCGCTTCGGGGCGGCGGTGGGAGAGGGCGCGGTGACGGGGCGCCTCCTCGACATCAGCCTCGGAAGCGCGCAGCGCGTCGATCACGTCATCCTGCAGGAAGCGATCGGGCAGGGCGAGCGCGTACGCGGCTGGCGCCTCGAGGGCTACGCCTGGGAGCATTGGCAACCGCTCGCCACGGGAACGCAGATCGGCCACAAGCAGATCGTCCCCGTTCGGCCCGACGGCTACACCATCCTGCGCCTCACGGTGACCGATGCGATGGATGAGCCGATCATTCGGCGGCTCGCTGCCTTCAACACCGGGCAAGCCGCACCCCCGACCTGGGCCGATCAGGCTCAGCTCTGGGCCGACGATGCCGTCGGAACCTGGAGCGGCGAGAGCTTCACACTCGAGCTGACGTCCAAGGTCGCCGCGGCCGGCCAATACCGGCTGCGGTTTGTCGCTTCGGGGAACGCCCGCGTCGAGATCCGCACGCTCGAGCTCTCGGTCCGGGGCGCCGCGCAACCGTCACTCGCGCGCCTGGCCCCTGGCCGCAAGGACGCGGCGATCGTGACGATCCCCGAAGCCAACGATCCTGTCACGATCCGCGTACGGCTGCGTGAAACCGCTCAAGGGACCGCGTTGCTCCAAAAACTGTGAGTTAACTTGCTCTCTATGCGACCACTCTTCCTGCTCTTGCTCGTCGTCGTCGCCTGTCATCCCGCGGCACAACGCGCCACCGATCCTCCCGGCAACGGTCCGCGCCGCCTGCCCACGGGCAGAGTCCTCGACCCGGCCGGCGTCACGCGGCCCGTGGGGCAAATGCCCCTCGGCATGATTCCGTCTCCTTCGGGCAGCCGCCTCGTACTGCTGCTCGGCGGATGGCGCGAGCATGGCCTGCAGGTCGTCGACCGGACGGGTCAGGTCCGCCAGACTCTCCGTCAGGCGGCGGCGTTCGTCGGTCTCGCCTTCACGGGACTCTGGACCTCGCTCTACGCGTCGGGGGGAAACACCGACGTGGTGTATCGCTGCGGCTGGGTAGGCGACAGCGCGGTGCTCGCCGACTCGATCATCCTCGCCCCGCGCCAGCGGCGCGCCGATGGCACGCCTGCCGACGGCACGCACTATCCCGCGGGTCTGGCCCTCTCGGGAGACGGGCGCACGTTGTACGTCGCCGAAAACCTCGCCGACTCCCTCGCCGTGGTCGACGTCTCGACGGGAGCGGTGGTGCAGCGGCTCGCCGCCGGGCGATATCC
>DATFSB010000091.1:0-15599 GCA_035262825.1 Gemmatimonadales bacterium
AACCGCAACGCTCCGAGCGCCCCATCTCGATCGAGTTTCTCATCTGGGCCCCGGTGCTGCTGTTTTCGATGGTGGCCCACGAATACGCGCACGCCGAAGCCGCCTACCGCCAGGGCGACGACACCGCCTACGCGCTCGGACGGTTGACGATGAATCCCCTGAAACACATCGATCCGATCATGACGGTCATTCTGCCGATCGTGCTGTGGGTTACTTCGGGCCACCGCTGGACGTTCGGGGCAGCCCGGCCGGTCCCCGTGAACCCGCGCAACTACCGGCACTATGTGCGGGGCGACATCATCGTCTCGCTGGCCGGCATCGTGACGAACCTGTTCCTGTTCGTCATCTTCGCCGCCGCCTTCGCCTGTATCGGGTTCCTCGCCAAGTCATTGTCGTCGATGATGGACACCTTCAAGATTCTTCAGCAGATGGCGGTTTACGGAATGCGGTTCAACGTGGTCCTGGCGTTTTTCAACTTGATTCCGATTCCCCCGCTCGACGGCAGCCACGTTTTCTATCATCTCCTTCCTCCCGGCGCGGGGATGCGGTATCGCCAGTTCGGCCGCCTCGGTTTCCTGCCGATCATGGCGATCAGCTTCTACATGCCGGGCGTCATCGGTGTGTTCCTGTGGCCTGCGGCACGGCTGCTGGATCTGGGGGCGTCGGTGGTCGGCTCGTTCGCGCTGCCGCAGGTGAGTATCACATGACCTTGCCCCCGTCGGTAGCCGCGAATTCGCAGGGTGGCGGGTTCTCCGTCGAGCTGGAGCAGTTCTCCGGTCCGCTCGATCTGCTGCTGCATCTGATCCGTGAAGACGAAGTCGACATCACCGATCTGCCGATCGCCCGCATCGCCGATCAGTTCCTCGCGGCGATCAACGATCTCGGGTTGAACCAGGCCGCCGACTATCTCGAGATGGCGGCGCGCCTGCTGCGCATCAAGGCGCAGATGCTCCTGCCGCGCCGCCTCGGCGACGACGAGTGGGAGGATCCGCGCTCCGAGCTGGTGCGGCGGCTGCTCGAGTACCAGCAAATCCGCGAGCTGGTGGACTGGCTGGGTCACGCGGCGGCGGTGCGCGCCGAGCGCTTCGGTCGCGGCTTCGAGCCGCCGGCCCCCGAGCTGCCGCCGGCGCCGCTCGAGATCGGGCTCAACGAGCTGCTCGCCGCCGCCGAGCGGGTGATCGCCCTGATCCCCGAGCCGACGCTGCACCGCGTGGTCCCGCGGCCGCTCGACGTCGAGGGTGCGACGGCGCGCATCCTCGCCCTCCTCGCCGAGCGCGAGACGTTCGGCTGGCACGACGTCGTCGGCGCGCGATCCGGCGTCGTCGAGGTGCTGTCGGCGTTCATTGCGCTACTCGAGCTGGCCAAGCGCGGCACCCTGAAGATCGCGCAGCCCGAACCGTTTGCTCCCATGGTGATCCGCCGTGAGCCCCCTCGCGAAGCTGCTTGAGGCTGCGCTGTTCGCCGCGTCGCGCCCGCTCGGGCTCGACGAGCTGGCGACGCTCGACCCGGAAGCCGGAGCGGAGACGCTGCAGGCCGCCCTGGAGGAGCTGCGCACGGCCTTCGCCGCGGGGGACCACGGCGTCGAGTTGACGGAGATCGCCGAAGGGTGGCAGTTCCTCACGCGCCCCGAATACGCCGAGCCGATCGAGCGGGCGCAGTTCGCGCTGCGGCCGCGGCGCCTTTCGCCGGCGGCGCTCGAAACGCTCGCCATCATCGCCTACCGCCAGCCGGTGGCCCGCATCGAGGTAGACGAGATTCGCGGCGTCGACTCCGGTGCGGTGATCGACAAGCTGCTGGAGCGCGGCCTGATCACGATCACCAGCCGGGGCGAAGGGCTGGGCCGGCCGCTGCTGTACGGCACCACACCGCAATTCCTCGAAATCCTGGGGCTGAAGAGCACCGACGAGCTGCCGCGGCTGGACGAGCTGTCGGTGAGCCTGCGCCCACCGGCTCCGGCCGAACCCGAATGACGGCGATGCGCCTGCAGCGCGCCCTGGCGCGCGCGGGCGTCACCTCGCGGCGCAAGGCCGAGGACTTGATCCGCGCCGGCCGGGTGCGCGTCGACGGCACCGTCGCCACCATCGGCACGAGCGTCGATCCCGACCGTCAGCGCATCACAGTGGACGGCAGCGCCATCCGGCCGGCCCAGCGGACGACCTGGCTCGCCCTCAACAAGCCGATCGGCTACGTGGTGAGCAGAAGCGACCCGGCGCGGCGGCCCACCGTGTACGACCTCCTCCCGGCAGTGCCCGGCCTTACGTACGTTGGTCGGCTGGACGTCATGACCAGCGGACTGCTCCTGCTGACGACCGACGGCGCCGCCGCGCACCGCCTCATGCACCCGCGCTACGCGGTGACCCGGACCTACGAGCTCGGGGCGCACGGGCTACGCCTGCCGGACGTGGAACGCGCGCTGGCGCGGCCGATTCCCATCGACGGGCGGCCGGTGCGCGTCGTGCAGGCGCGCGTGCGCACGGCGGGGAAGAGCGTCGAGATCGAGCTCACCCTCGCCGAGGGCCGCAACCGCATCGTGCGGCGCGTGGCGGAGGCGATCGGCCTGAAGGTCGAGTGGCTGCACCGCACCCAATACGGCCCGGTGCGCCTCGGCACGCTCGCGGAAGGCAAGCACCGGCCGCTGACCCGGCGTGAAGTCGCGGCGATCGAGGAGCTCGATGGAGCTGCGTGATACCACGGTCGTCCTGCTGGGCGGCAGCGGGCTCGTCGGCCACGCCGTGGCGCGCCGCCTGCTCGAGAAAGCGCCGCGCCGGATCGTGCTGGTGTCACTGTACGAGCACGAGGTGCGCGACGCCGCCCGGGCCCTCGAGCCCTACCGCGGCACCGCGGCGATCGACGTCGAATGGGGCAACGTGTTCGCGCCCGAGCCGGTCGCGCGGCTCGACCGCGGCGCCGTGCTTTCGAACCCCGCCCACCGCGCCCTCGTCCTCGGCGATCTGCTCGGGGACCTGACGGAGGAGGTGCTGCACCGCAGCCTGCTGGTGCAGGTGCTGCTGCGGCACCGCCCCGACGCGGTGGTCGACAGCATCAACACCGCTACCGCGTTCGCCTACCAGGACATTTTTCAAAGCGCCCGCACCATGCTCGAGCGCGCGCGGGCCGGTACGCTCGACGCGGCGGCGGTCGAAGGTCACGTCCTCACCCTCACCATGCCGCAGCTGATCCGGCACACGCAGCTGCTGCACGAAGGATTGCGGCGCGGCGGAGTGCGGGCGTACGTCAAGATCGGCACGTCGGGCACCGGCGGCATGGGGTTCAATATTCCCTACACGCATTCCGAGGAGCGCCCCAGCCGCACGCTGCTGACCAAGTCCGCTGTCGCCGGCGCGCAGACGCTGCTGCTGTTTCTGCTCGGGCGCACCCCCGATGGCCCGGCGACGATCGAAGTGAAGCCGACGGCGACGATCGCCTGGCGCGAGATCGGGGCCGGTCCCGTGTGGCGGCGCGGCAAGCCGATCCCGCTCGTGGATTGCCCCGATCCCGTCCCCACGGCGCGGGCGTTCGACGGCACCACCGTGTGGCGCGATCTCGGGAAACATCTCGAGGGCGTTTACATCAACACGGGGGAAAACGGGCTGTTCGCCCGCGACGAGTTCGCGACCGTGACGGCGCTCGGCCAGATGGAGTTCATCACGCCCGAGGAAGTCGCCGACTACGTCATTCTCGAATTGGAAGGGCGGCCCACGGGGCGGGACGTGATCACGGCGCTCGACAGCGCGACCGCCGGCCCGACGTATCGCGCCGGCGTGCTGCGCGCCGCGGCGCTCGAGCGGCTCGACACCCTGGAGCGCGAGCGCGGCGAGCACTCCGTCGCCTACGAGATGCTGGGACCGCCGCGGCTCACGAAGATGCTGTACGAAGCGCACCTCTGCGGCCGCGTGGCGCCCACGGTGCGCGCGCTCGCGGCGCTGCCGCCGCAGGCGTTGGCGGACCAGATCCACGCTGTCGTGCGGAGCGACGCCGGTCTCCGGGCGCGGATCCTGTCGGTGGGCCTGCCGATCGTCACGCCGGACGGCGGGTGTATCTACCGCGGCGCCACGGTGATCGTGCCGCCCGAGTCGGCAGATCCGCTCGCCGCGGCCGCCAGGGGCTGGATCGACCTGCGCCCGGCGTCGCTCGAGGCGTGGATCCGCCGCGCCGGGGAGATGGTGGCGCGCGCCGAGCGGCGGCGGCGCGATGCGCCGCACGATTCTGGGAGCGACGTCGACTGGACCGCGATCGACCCCGATGCGGCCGTGGATCCCGCCGCGTTCGCGACCTGGGTGTTCCGCTTCGAAGACCTGGGCGAGCGCATCAAGCGCTGAGCAGCGAATGTCCGACTTCGCGATTCTGGAGCGGTGCCTGGGTGCAATCGGGACGACGTTCCGCCTGGTGCGATATTATCCGCCCACGCATCCGGCGGTGCAGGAGGGACTGCGCACCGTGGCCGCCCAGCTGCCCGCCATGGCGGCGATGGGCACCGTCGAATGGAAGGTCGGGGCCTCGGGGATGCACTGGCGCGGCGCGCAGGTGCTGCCGCGTAACGCGCAGCTCTCCGAGCTGGCGTCGCTGCTGTTCGCGCGCGGCGTGCGCGGGATTCAGGTGACTCCCGGCGTGACGCCGGAGCACGTGATCGCGCTGTACAACGTCGCCACCGGCACGGCGGCCCTGGACGACAGCTCGCTCGGCCGGATCACGTTGCAGCAGACCCGTCGCACGACGGCGGCGCCGCGCCTCTCGGTGGCGCAGCTGAACCCGCCGATGGCCGAACGCATCGTGCCGCCGGTCGAGGGACCGAAGTGGCCGCGCGGCGGCGGCGGCGAGCTGCGCCGCGCCACCGCGGCGTTCCGTCCCGACGTGCTGCCGCCCGATGTGGAGAGCCGACGGCTGATCGGCTCGCTGCTCACGGCGGACAGCCCCGAGAGCCTACGGGCCGCCGCGGAGCGGCTGCGCGAACTGGTCCCGGCGGTGCTCGAGTTGCGCGACATCGCGCTCGTCGCCGAGCTCATCGCCGGGCTGGACCGGGCGCTGCCGCGCGTCCAGGACGAGCAGACCGTCGAGCAGCTGGGACTCGCCGGGGAGGCGCTGGCCGAGAAGTCGCTGGTCGATCGCATGGTCTACCGTCTGGGCGAAGCGCGTATCGCCCCGGTCGAACGCGGGTTTCTCGTCGGCGCGGTGGGAGCACTCGCGGAGATGTCGGTGCGGCCGACGCTGCGCGCCTATCTCGCGGCGCCGGCCGAGCTGCGCGAGCCCTATCGCGCGGCGATGCGCGCTGCCGCGGACCGGGCGATGGAGCCGCTGGAGGAGGCGCTGGAGGACGGCGACGGCACGATCGTCGCGGCGGCCGCCCATTTCATGGGTCTCACGGGCAGTCCCGAGGCGGTGCCGCTGCTCTCAGGGCTGATGAAACACCAGACCGACGCCGTGCGCGAAGCGGCGCTCTACGCCCTCGCCGAGATCGGGGGCCGGGAGATCGCCCGGCCGGCGGTGGCGGCGCTGCGGGATCTGAGTGCCCCGGTGCGAGCAGCGGCGGCGCGGGTGATCGGCGTGTGCGGCGATCCCACTGCGTCGGACGCACTGGTGCGGCGGCTGGAGCACGAAGAAGACGAGGGGGTACTGGCGGGGATGCTGATCGCCATCGGACGGCTGGCTGCTCCGGGGGCCCTCGGCGTGCTCGCCAAATACGCCGAACCGGGCAGCTTCTTGAAGCGGCGCACCCCGCATCTGCGGGCGGCCGCGATCGAAGGCATCGGCCATATCCATTCGACGGAGGCGCGGGCGTTGCTCGAACTCTATAGTCACGACAAAGAGCCGGCCGTGCGGCGGGCGGCGGAGGCGGCGCTGCAATGACCACTCGCACGTCGGCTGCTACGCAGAAGGTGCCGCTCGCGACCGGGATCTCGACGGAGGTCGCGAAGCGGGTCGTCGGTCAGGAAGTCATGGTGGAGCGGCTGCTCATCGGGTTGCTCACCGGCGGCCACATCCTGCTGGAAGGCGTGCCGGGACTCGCCAAGACGCTGGCGGTGCGCACCGTGGCCGAGTGCCTGCGCATCGCCTACTCGCGCATTCAATTCACGCCCGACCTGCTGCCCGCGGACGTGATCGGGACGATGGTCTTCGATCAGCGCACGCAGGAGTTCTATCCGCGCAAAGGTCCGCTGTTCGCCAACCTCGTGCTCGCCGACGAGATCAACCGCGCGCCGGCGAAGGTGCAGTCGGCGCTGCTCGAGGCGATGCAAGAAAAACAGGTGACGATCGGCGGCGAGACCTTCCTCCTGGGTGAGCCGTTCCTCGTGCTCGCGACGCAAAATCCGATCGAGCAGGAAGGCACCTATCCGCTGCCCGAGGCGCAGCTCGACCGCTTCATGCTGAAGGTGCGGGTCGGGTATCCGACGCGCGACGCCGAGAAGGAAATCGTCGCGCGCATGGCGTCGGGCCGGCCCATCGAAGTGACCCGCGTCGCGGAAGCGAACGACATCCTCGCGGCGCGCAGCACGATCGCCGAGCTGTTCATGGATCAGAAAGTGGTCGACTACATCGTCGACGTGGTGCGCGGCACGCGCGAGCCGGGCTCGATCGGGCTCGCCGACCTGAAGCCGGTAATCGCCTTCGGCGCGAGTCCCCGCGCCTCGATCAATCTGGCGCAGGCGGCGCGAGCGCACGCCTACCTGCGGGGCCGCAACTACGTCGTGCCCGAGGACGTGCAGGCGATGGCCTATGACGTGCTGCGCCACCGCGTGCTGCTCACCTTCGAGGCCGAGGCCGAGGACCTGGATGCCGATCGCGTGATCGCCAAGATCCTCGAGGCGGTGCGCGTGCCGTGAAGAAGGAGCAGTATGCGGAGCGCCGCCGCGGCGATCAGCCGCCCACCCGGGCGCGCCGCCGCCGCGTCCCGCCGGAGGTGTTGAAGCAGGTCCAGGAGATCGAATTCCGGACCCACTTCCTCGTCAACACCCTGTTCACCGGCGAGTACCGCTCGGTGTTCCGCGGGCAGGGAATCGAGTTCGCCGAAGTCCGCGCCTACCAGGAAGGCGACGATTTCCGCGCCATCGACTGGAACGTCTCGGCGCGATTCGCGCACCCCTATGTGAAGAGCTTCGCCGAAGAGCGCGAGCTGACCCTGCTCCTGATCGTCGATCAGTCGGGCTCGCTGCACTTCGGTCACCCGGTCTCCAAGTCGGCGATGGCGGTCGAAGTCGCCGCCGTGCTGGCCCTCGCGGCGGCGCGACACGGCGACCGGGTGGGCGCGTTGATGTTCGCCGACAAGGTGGAGTACGTGATCCGTCCCGCCAAAGGTCGGCACCATGCGCTGCGGGTGATCCGCGACCTGCTCGCCTTCGCGCCGCGCGGGCGCGGCACCAACCTCGCCGAGGCGCTGCGCTACGCAACGAAACTGCTGCGCCACCGCGCGGTGGTGGTGCTACTCTCCGATTTCCGGGCCGAGGGGTGGGAAGACCCGCTCGCCCGCCTGGCGGAGCACAACGACATCGTGGCGGTGACGATCGACGATCCGCGCGAGGTCCGCCTCCCCGACGCCGGGTGGGTGGACGCGCGCGATACCGAGACGGGGCAGCGCCTGCTGCTCGACACCAGCCACCCGGCCAGCCGGGCCCGGATCGTCGCGGCGGCCGAGCGCATCGTGGCCGAGCGCGGCCGCAAGCTGCAGCAGTCGGGTGTGGACCGGGTGGCCCTGCGGACCGACGTTCCCTACGGCGTCGCGCTGCGGCGGGCGTTTCACGCGCGCGCGCGCCGCCTCAAGCGCTGACGCGATGCGACTCGCCGCGCTGCTCCTCGTCCTGGTTCCGGGGACGCAACGGCCGCCGCAGCCGGCGACGTGGACCGTCACCCCGGCGTTCCCCACCGTCGGCGATACGATCCGGCTCGAGCGCACGTTCACCCTGCCGGCCGGTTGGCGGGTCCGCCCGGGCCGGCTCGAGGCGAGCGAGCAGGTGGAGCCGCTCGAGGATGCCCGGGTCGTCGCCAGCGGATCCGACTGGATAGTGCGCTACACCGTCGTGGCCTGGGCGCCTGGGGCACTGCGCGTGGCGGTGCCGCCGGTGTGGCGGCTCGGCGCACGCGGCGAAGCCGATTCGGTTCCCGGCGGCACGGCGACGTTCACGGTCGCCAGCGTGATTCCCGATTCGGTCCGCGCTCCGCAGCCGAAGCCCGCATTGACGCCGCTTCGCGCCGAGCAGCGCGGGTTCTTTCCACTCTTCGTGGTGCTGCTCCTCTCCGGATCGTCGCTCGCCGCTGCGATCTGGTGGCGTCGCCGGCCGGCGCGTGCGCTGCATGCGTCTCCCGCGCCGCGCGCGGCGGCCGCGATCTCGGACGAGCGCTGGCTCCAGATCGGCGAGCCCAAAGCGGTGGCCGCACGCGCTGCCGGAATGTTGCGCACGGTGATCGCCCGCGTGATCCCGGAAGCCCATGGTGGCCTGTCGACAGCCGAGTGTCTCGCCGTCGCCAGGAAGCGCCGGCCGGCACCGCAGTTTGCGCAGTTGGAGATCGTGCTCGGCGCGCTCGACGCGGCCGCGTTCGGCAGCGGCGCCCCCGTCGACGTCGCCACGCTGGCCCAGCGCGCCCGCCTGCTGGCCCAGGAGCTCAAGCCACCCGAGCCGAAGCCCGTGGGGAAGAAGGCGTGAGCTTCGCGCGGCCCTGGATTCTGCCCCTGCTCCTCGCTGTGCCGCTGTGGCTGTTGCTGCGGCAGCGGCGCATCGGGCGCCTCTCCGGCACGCCGGTGTCGGATTCCAGGCCCGCCGCGGGAGTTCCCCAGCGTCGCTGGATCGTCCACCTCCCCGTCATCCTGCGCTGTGCCTGCTTCGTTGCCTGGATCATCGCCGCCGCAGGCCCACGGGTGGGGGCGTCGCGCGCCGAAGTACGCCGCGAGGGGATCTCGATCGTGCTCGCCGTCGACCTCTCGAGCAGCATGCTGGCGGAGGACTTCACCCCCGCGAACCGGCTCGACGTCGCGAAGCAGACGGCGATCGATTTCGTGCGCAACCGGCCCTCGGACCGCATCGGACTCGTCGCGTTCGCCGGTCAGGCGCTGACGCAGGTGCCGGTCACCAACGATCACGCGGTGCTCGAAGCGGCGCTGCAGGACATGCACATCGGCGAGCTGGAGGACGGAACGGCGATCGGCACGGGGATCGCGACCGCGGCGAACCGGCTGCGGCGCGCGCCGGGAAAGAGCCGCGTCATCATCCTGCTCACCGACGGCGTGAACAACCGCGGCACCGTCGATCCCCGCACGGCGGCCCGCGCGGCGGGGGCGTTCGGGATCCGGATCTACACGATCGGGGTGGGGACGCAGGGCGAAGCGCCGGTGCCGACGGGACAGAGCGGACAGGGGCTGCGCTACCAGATGCTGCCCGTCGAGATCGATGAGGGACTGCTGACGGAAGTCGCCACCTCGACGGGAGGACGTTACTTCCGCGCGACCGACAGCGAGTCGCTGCGCCACATCTTCGCCGAGATCAACCGGCTCGAGCGGACGACGGTGCAGCAGGTGATCTACCGGCGTCTCGACGAAGCGATCCGCGTCCCGCTGGGATTCGGCCTCCTGGCGCTGGCGATCGAGCTGGTGGTGTCGGCGACGATCGCCGTGCGGGTGCCCTGATGGCGTTCGACGCGCCGCTTGTCCTCGCGCTCGCCCCGGTGATCGCGTTTCTGATTTGGATCGGCGCGACGTGGGCGCGGCGCGAGCGTCTGCGGCGGGCGGCCCGGTGGTCCTCGGACACGGCACGCCAGGCGCGCGGCGCCGGCCGCTTCGGTCCGACGGGCGTCACCCTCGCGGCGTTTCTCGGTGTGGTGGCGCTGGCGGGTCCGCGCTGGGGCAACGAGCGGATTGAGACCGAAACGCGCGGTCTCAATCTTGTCATGGCGATGGATATCTCCCGCTCGATGCTGGCGGAGGACGCGGGGGGATCGAGCCGGCTCGCGCACGGACTGCGGGAAGCGCGTCGCCTCGCCCAGGATCTCGACGGCGACCGGCTCGGCCTCGTCGCCTTCGCCGGGGCGAGCTACATCCTGTCGCCGCTTTCGGTCGACGGCTCGGCGCTGATGCTGTACCTCGACGCCCTCGATCCCGAGGTCGCCTCCGAGGGCGGCACCTCGCTCGCCCCGGGGCTCGCCATGGGCGCCGAGCTGCTCGCCGCCGAGCCGGGCGCCGCCGACCGCGTGCTGGTGGTCTTCACCGACGGTGAGGCGCACGATTCGATGTCGACGGTGCTGCGCGTCGCCCGGCAGCTGCGCGACCAGGGCGTGCATCTGATCCTCGTCTCGGAAGGCGGGCGTGATCCGGTGCGCATTCCGCTGCGCGACGACCAAGGCGCGCTCCAGGGCTACCAGTCCGGCGACGACGGGCAAGTGGTCGAGACGCGGCGCATGGACGACGTGCTGGGCGCGACCGCCGATGCGGCGCAGGGCACGATCGTGGCCGCCGATCTTCCCGATCAGGCGGGCGCCGTGCGCGATCTCGTCGCGTCGTACAAGCGCAACCCGTCGACCGAAACGAACACCCAGCAGGGCATGCCGCGGGGCTGGATCCCGCTCCTCATGGCGTTCGTCATCCTGCTGCTGCAGGCGTTGGGGCGGCGCACCGCGGCGCTCGTGAGTGTGCTGCTGGTGATCGGTCTCGCCGCGGGCCGCGAAGCCGGCGCGCAGGGGACCCCCACGCCCACCCGCAAGCGCAGCCTCGCCGAGCAGTACTGGGACCTCGGCGATTCGGTGCAGGCGAGCAACTACTATCTGGCGGAGGTCAACGCCCGGAACGGCGACACCGCCTGGTTCAACGCGGGAACCGCGGCGATGGCGGCGCGCGACTTCTCGACCGCGCGCAGCGCGCTGGCGCGCGCCGCGACTTCGCTCGATCCCGGTATCCGGTTCCGGGCGCTGTATAACGAAGGCCTGCTCGCGCTGCGCGCCGCCGACATGGACAGCATCCACCGCGACGCCCACCTCGGCGAAGCGGAGCGGGCCTATCGCGAAGCACTGTTGCTGCGGCCGCTCGACGCCGCGGCCAAGTGGAACCTCGAGCTGGCGCAGCGGCGCCGCCAGAACGGTGGCGGGCAGAATCAGAATCAGCCGCAGAACCAGAACCCCAACCAGCAGCAACAGAGCAAGCCGCCCCCGCCCACACCGCAGGGGATGACCGAGGCGCAGGCGGACGAGATCCTGCGCTCGATCGGACAGGAGGAGTTGAAGACGCGCCGCGAGCGCATGGGGCGCGCCCGGCGCGCCACCGAGACGGGAGTGAAGGACTGGTGACGGGTATCTGCTGCGCGCTGCTCGCCGTGCTGCAGGGCCAGGCGCTCGAAGTCACGGCGGCGGTGGACCGCGCCCGCGTTCCCGTGGGGGAGGAAGTCACCCTCACGATCCAGGTGCGCGCGCAGGGCGTCGATGCACCGCGCTTCGACCTGCCCCCGCTCTCGGGGTTCGCGGTCGTGGGCACGCGCGACGCGGCGGAGGTGGCGCTCGAAGGAGCGGCGGGAACGTCGCGCACCGCGCTGCGTGCCCTCACGCTGCGCGCCGAGCGACCGGGGCGTCTGACGATCGGCTCGGTACGCGTGCACGTCGGCGACGCCGTGGCCACGACCGCGCCGTTCACGATCATCGTCGACAGCGCGGCGTCGTTCCCGGCGAGCGCGCTCAGCGCGGTGGCGCGCGCGCTGCTCGCTGCCGCGCCGCCGCCGGGCCGCGGCGATCAGGTGGCGCTCTCGATCGTCGCGCCCGCAGCGCCGGCGATCGTCGGTCATCAGCTCGACGTCGTGCTCGCCGCCTGGTTCCCGCGCAGCTTGCGCGAACGGTTGCGCCGTCCGCCGCTGCTGACGCTGCTCACCCCCGAGAACGTATGGAGCTATCCCCCCGCCACACCGGGCGGCGTCGTGTTGTCGCGCCAGGTGCGCGGCCAGCCGATGGACCTGTATGCCGTGCACCAGATTCTGTTTCCGTTGTCGGCGGGGACGATCACGATTCCACCGGGATCGGTAGAGTACGCGGTCCCGGTGAACTTCTCCTTCTTCAGCTCCGAAGAGCGCTACTCGCTCGCGACCGATTCGGTGAACGTGGCGGTGCAGCCGCTTCCCGAGGAGGGACGCGCTGCCGCCGACGAGGGGGTCGTCGCCGAGAGTCTGCGGCTCTCGATCGATGTCGATCCCCCCGTGGGGCGCGTCGGCGAGCCGCTCGAGGTCGCCGCCACGTTGTCGGGCGGCGGCAACGTGGCCCTGTGGCCGCCCCCGGCGCTGCGCTGGCCCGGCGGGTTCCGCGCGTATCCTGAAGAGACCACCGTGCGACTCGAATCTTTGGGAGGACATGTCGGCGGATCGAAAACCTTCCGCTTTCTCGTCATGCCCGATTCGGCAGGGGTGTTTCTGCTCCCCGAGGTGCGATATCCGTACTACGACTCGTCGGTGAAGCGCTATCAGGTTGCCACGCTCGCCGCGCGCTCGTTCGTGGCGTCGCAGGGAAGGGAGCCGCGCGCAGCACGCGCCACGCCGCAGCTGCTCGCGCCGGGCGGGTACGACTGGAGCGACGCGTTGAAGGCCGGGCTGTGGCCGTTCGGATGGATCGCCATCCTGCTGCTCCCTCCGGTCGGTTTGTACCTGCGGCTGCGCCCTCGCGCGCCGCCGCCCCGCGCGGCGGAGCCGGAGGTGCACGAACCGGGCGAGCTGGCGGCGCTGGAGCGCGCGTTCGGCATTCTGGTTCAGGCGCACGTCGCCGATGCGTATAGTCGTGACGGGGCGAGCCTCGCGCGCGCGTTGCGGGCCGCCGGCGTCGAGCGCACGCTCGCCGAGCACGTGGGTCGGCTGCGGGAGCGGGTGCGCGGCATTCGCTACGGGCCGCGCAGCTCCGGCGATCCGCGCGAGCTGGCAGCCGAGCTGCGGCAAGTGCTGAAGTCGCTGGCGCACGACACGCGCGGCCGGCGCCGTCGTCTGAGCGTCGGACTCGGAGTCGTGCTGCTCGTCCTGCTCGGCGGCGCACGCGGCCTGCGCGCGCAGGGGACCAGCGCCGAGGCGCTGTACCAGGCCGGGGCGCTGAGTGCGGCGGCGGATTCGTTCGCCGAGCGGGCGGCGCACGACACGCTCGATCCCGCCCACTGGTACGACCTCGGCGCGACGCTGTATCGCAGCGGGGACGATGGGAAGGCGGTCGCGGCGTGGGTGATGGCGGAGCGTCTCGCACCGCGCGACGGCGCGATCCGGCGCGCGCGTGCGCTGCTGCCCGCGCCCGATGCGGCGAGCGCGAGTCTTCTCGAGGTGGGCTATCTCACTCCCGGGGAGTGGTGGATCGTCGCCGCCGCGCTGTGGATCGTCTGCTGGGGAGTGTTGATCGTGAGCCGGGGAACGCAACGCATCGCCGGGGCGTCGTTCGGGACGCTGGCACTCACCGCGGCGGTGCTGGGCGCGTTCGAGCAGCGCCACGACGACCGGCAGCTCGTGGTGATCGCGAGTCCACGCACGCCGGTGCGCGCCGCGCCGTATGGTCCGTCGAGCGCGAGTCTCGTGCTCGAGCCGGGTGCGGCGGCGGAGGTGGTCGACACGTTTGCAGGCGGGCGGTGGCTGCGGATTCGGCGCGGCGACGGCGTCAACGGGTGGGTGCTGGCGAGCCAGGTCGTGCGGTTGTGACGGCTGCGAAAATCGCCGTCCTCCCCGACCGCGTGGCCGATCAGATCGCGGCCGGGGAAGTGGTGGAGCGCCCGGCGTCGGTGGTGAAGGAGCTGGTCGAGAACGCGCTCGACGCCGGTGCGCACACCATCCGGGTAGAGATCGAGGACGGCGGCCGGTCGCTCATTCGGGTCTCGGACGACGGCCATGGCATGGCGCCCGACGACGCGCGGCTCGCGCTGCAGCGGCACGCCACCAGCAAGATCCGCTCGGTCGCCGACCTCATCGGTGTGGGGTCGTTCGGATTCCGCGGGGAAGCGCTCCCGGCGATCGCTTCCGTCTCCCGGTTCGAGCTGGAAACCGCCGATGGAACTGGCGGCATCCGGTTGCGGGTGACGGGAGGGACGATCGAAGGGGCGGACCCCGCGGTGCGCCAGCAGGGGACGACCGTCACAGTGCGCGGGCTGTTCTTCAATACGCCGGCGCGCCGCAAGTTTCTGCGCGCGCCCGCGACCGAAACCCGCGCCGTCTCCGAGGTGCTCACCGTCCTCGCGCTGTCGCGTCCCGACGTCGCCTTTTCGCTCACCAGCGACACCCGCTCGCTCCTGGATGCGCCGGCGGCCGAGCGGCTGATCGAGCGGATCCACGCCCTGTGGGGGCGCGACCTCGCCGATACACTGCTGCCGCTCAGCACCCGGCTGGGCGGGGCCGAGGTGCAGGGCTTCGCACAGCGCCCCTCCCAGGCGCGGCCGGCGGGACGCAAGGCGTACGTGTTCGTGCGCGGCCGGCCGGTGAAGGATCCGTTCCTCGTGCGGGCGGCCGAGGCCGGCTACCGCTCCGCCATCGCTCCCGGCGATCGTCCCTCGCTGCTCTTGTTCCTCGACCTTCCCGGCGATGCGGTAGACGTGAACGTGCATCCCGCGAAAGCCGAAGTGCGATTTCGCGATCGCATTCAGATCGAGCAGCTCGTCGAGGAGGGGGTACGGCGCGCGCTCGCGCCGCTCGACGCAGCGGCCCCCATCGGCAGCGCGGCAGTGGGTTCGCTGCTCGAAGCGGCGACGTGGGAGGGGACAGGGACCATCCCGGCGGGACTCCCGACGGAGCTGTTCGCCGCGGAGACCGCGGGCGGTCGCCCGCGCGGTCCCGAGCTGCTGCAGGTGTTCGACACCTACCTGCTGTTTCAGACCGAAGATGGCGTCGCCATCGTGGACCAGCATTCTGCCCACGAGCGCGTATTGTACGAGCAGGTGATGCGGCAGCTGTCGGGGGACGGCGCTCCGGCCCAGCGATTGCTTCTGCCCCTGACGCTGGAGCTCACCGCGCCCGAGCTCGAGGCAATCGACACCCATCGCGAGCTGCTGGCGCGCGTGGGTTTCGAGCTGGAGCCATTCTCGGGGAGGACGGTCGTGGTGCACACCGCGCCCAATCCCCATCCGCGCTTCGAGGCGGCGCGCTGCCTGCAGGAGCTGGTGGCGGACCTCGCGGGCGGACGATTCGGCGGCTGGGCGAACCGGCTCGAACGGTTCGGCGCGACGTTCGCCTGCCGCGCGGCGATCAAGGCGGGGCACCATCTCGATCCCGAAGAGGCGCGGGAGCTGGTGCGCCGGCTCCTCGCCGCCACATTACCTGCACACGACGTTCACGGGCGACCCACGATCGTACAGCTTCCCAAAGGGGAGTTAGAGCGGAGATTTGGGAGATGACACTGGGGGCGGATAGCCGGATGGTCGGACGGGCGGATGGAATCGACACGAGCGGCTTCCAGCGCCCGAGCGACGGAGGAATCCGACCATCCGTCTATCCGGCCATCCGCCCGCTTACGCCGGTACTCGTCGGCCCAACCGCCGTCGGCAAGACCGCCGTCGCCCTCGCGCTGAGCCAGCGCCTTCCGGTCACCATCATTTCGGCCGACGCCCGCCAGGTCTATCGCCGGCTCGACATCGGTACCGCGAAGCCCGCGCCGGCCGAGCGCGCCCGGGTGCCGCACGAGGGGATCGATCTCGT
>DATFSB010000092.1:0-3331 GCA_035262825.1 Gemmatimonadales bacterium
CACCCCGCTGATCGACTACAAGCTGGAAGCGGTGAAGCGGCAACGCGGCACGGATGGACGGTGGCACGTCGCGGTCACAGTACGGCGGCTCGGTGACGGGGTGATGCCGCTGGAAATCGGCGACCAGCACCACATCTACGCACGGACCGTCGGCCAGGCCGAGATCGAGCGGGTGGAGTTCACCGCCGACTCGCAGCCGGGGCGCCTCGTCCTCGACCCCAGAGTCGTCGCTCACGACTGGAACATGATGAACAATTACGAGCCGAAGGGCTTATTTCGTGGTCGGGGAGCGACGGCGGTGCGTCTCGATAACCCCACACGGGACGTCGTGCGGCGCGACAAGACGACCCTGGGGTTCATGCCGGTGGTCTGGTCGAACGAAGTGGACGGCGTCACCTTCGGGGTGCGGACCCGCCGCAATTACCTCGGGCGATTCGAACGCGGACTCTCGATCACGAGCCTGGGGTTGAAAGGCGGCCTGTCGGACGGGTACGGGTCTTACTTCCGGCTCGAGAATCCCGTGGGGCATCCGCTGCCGCGGACGACGATCGGTGTGGCGACGTGGTCCGTCGAGGGTCGAACAGGCGTCCGGATCTGGTGGGATCGCAGCGATCGGCGCCGCTGGGTGGACCGGGCTGATCGACACACCGGGTTCGACGCCCTGTGGATGGCGACTACCAAGAAACAGTTCCTCGATCCGCGGTTGTGGGACGACGCGGGGACCGTCGAAGGGGGCCCGTGGATGTCGTCGACATGGCCCATGGGCCGCGGCACGATGTCCGGACGCATCGGCTTCCATGGCGGGATCGTGTACCGCTACCCGGGACCGGGCGTCGTCGCGGAGCACCGCTACGACATGGAGCCGTTGCTGCGCGGGACGGCTGAGCTCTCCACGCGGCTGCCGTTCTGGTTCAGCACGACACTGGGTGTACGCGGCTTCGCCGGTGGGTACGCGGCGCACTCGCCGCCGCCGTTGCAGCGTCGCATCATGGTCGGCGGCGCCGATCCCTACGAGACGTTCACCAATCCACTGTTACGCAGCCGCGGAGCGCTGTTCGTGCGGCCCGGATTCTTCTATCAGTCGCCCGGCGACGCCAACCTGCGCGGTTTCGCCCCCGAGCTGGGCGGTCGCTGGGCGGTGAGCGGGAATGTCGAGCTGTCGCGCGCGCTGCTCGCGCGCCAGAGCGGCCCCGTCCGTGGCGTGGCGCTGCATCTCTTCGGCGACGGCGGCGTCGTCGACTCGGCGGCGGTCCCGTCGACCACCGCCGGCAAGGCGGCGACGATCCTGTGGGACGCCGGAGTCGGCGCAGTCACCACCGCCCAGGTGGGCGACCTCGGCTGGACCATGCGGTTCGATGTGCCGCTGCTCGTGAATCGCGCGCCCTTTGCCGCCGATACGCACGGGCGGGACCGCCGCTCGCAGTTCCGCTGGCTCGTCTCTTTATCTCCGAGCTTCTGATGGCCGTGGACTCGGGCGACCGGCGCGCGTTCCTGCGAGACACCCTGGGGAAGCTGGCCCGCGAGGTGGCGCGCCGCACCGAGGAGAAAGTGGTGCAGCGGCGCTGGTTCAGGCCGCCCGGGGCCCGGCCGGAGATCGAGTTTCTCGCCGCCTGCACCCGCTGCGGCGCCTGCGTCGACGTCTGCCCGGCGCACGCGATCCGCAGCGCGCCGCCGACCGCCGGGCTCGCCGCCGGAACACCGGTGCTGGAGCCCGCGATCCAGGCCTGCATCGTGTGCGCCGACATCCCCTGCGCGCGGGCCTGCCCGACCACGGCGCTGGTGCCGCCCGCGGCCGGCTGGGACGAAGTGCGGCTGGGGGTGCTCTCGCTCGATGTCGATCGCTGTATCACGTTTCATGGGTCGAGCTGCGGGGTGTGCGCGCGGGCGTGCCCGATCGGCGAGCGAGCGTTGGCGATGGATGCCCAGGGCCATCCGGTGCTCAAGCCCGAAGGGTGCGTCGGCTGTGGCGTGTGCGTCACCGCCTGCGTCACGACGCCGTCGTCACTGGCGCTGACCATCAAACCCGGAGACCTGTGAGGACGCTGCCGTATCGGGTCGAAAAGCCCTGGGGGTACGAGCTGATCTGGGCGCGCACCGACCGCTACGTCGGGAAGATCCTGCACATCGAAGCGGGCCACGTGCTGAGCCTGCAGTATCACGAGCGCAAGGATGAGTCGATCTACGTGCTCTCCGGTGAGATCGTGCTGCGGCTCGAGCAGGGTGAGACGCAGATCGAGCGCCGCATGGCGCAGGGAGAGGCGTTTCATATCGAGCCGAAGCTGGTGCATCAGTTCGAGGCGGTCGTGACGAGCGACCTGATCGAGGCCTCGACGCCGGAGCTCGACGACGTCATTCGCCTGAAAGACCGCTACGGGAGGGTGCCATGAAAGTGATCGTGCCGCTGGCGGGGAAAGGGACCCGCCTCCTGCCGCTCACCAAGCGAGTCCCCAAGCCGCTGGTGCACGTCGCCGGGCGGCCGGTGATGGACTACGTGATGGATACGGTGGCGGGGTTCGACGTCGAGGAGCTGCTGGTCATCACCGGCCATCTGAAAGAGGACGTGGAGCGCTACATCCGCACCCACTACCGCATTCCCGCGCGTTTCGTCGAGCAGAAAACCCTCGACGGGACGGCGGGAGCGATCAATCTGGCGCGGCCGTGGGTCGACAGCCCGGTGCTGATCATCTTCGTCGATACGCTGTTCGACGCCGACCTGGGGTTGATCCGCACCCAGGCCGCGGACGGGATCCTGTGGGCGAAAGAAGTCGAGGACTACCAGCGCTTCGGGGTGATCGTCACCGATCAGAACGGCTACATGAAGCGCATCGTCGAGAAGCCCGATAGCCCCGTTTCCCGGCTCGCCAACATCGGGCTCTACTACATCAAGGATTGGCGCACCCTGTTCGATGGCATCGCCCACGTCCTCGGGGCACCGGCGGGGAAGGGAGGCGAGTATTACCTCACCGACGCGTTTCAGTACATGGTCGACCAGGGGCGCAAGCTGTACACGGCGAGCGTGGGCGGATGGTACGACTGCGGCAAGGTGGATACACTGCTCGAAACGAACGAGCACCTGCTGCGCAACGGCCGCGGCCTCACGCCAGCGCCGGCGCCGGGGGTGGTGATTCGCGAGCCGGTGCGGATCGAGGCAGGGGTGACGCTCATCAACAGCACCGTCGGGCCGAACGTCACGATCGAGGCGGGGAGCCGCATCGAGGGGAGCACGGTGGAGCATTCCCTGCTGGGACGCGACGTGCGGCTCGCCCGTGCCCAGGTGAAGCGCGCGGTGATCGGCGACGGGCAGGTGATCGAGGACAAGAGCGTCAGCGAC
>DATFSB010000093.1:0-11362 GCA_035262825.1 Gemmatimonadales bacterium
ACCTCGACAACATGCGGGTGCAGCGCTTCGGCGGCCGGCACAGCTTCGCCCTCCTGGCGCGCAGTGCCGTACGCCGCGCGCTGCGGCGCACCGGGGGAGCGGGGTACGACGTGGTGGTGGAAGACATCAACAAGCTGCCGCTGTTTCTCCCGAGCCTCACCGCATTGCCGTTTTGCGCCGTCGTGCCGCACCTCTTCGGCACCACGGCGTTCGCCGAAGCGAGCTGGCCGATGGCGGCCGCGGTGTGGACGGCCGAGCGCGGCATCCCGCGGGTGTACCGGCGGGCGGCGTTCCACGTCATCTCGAACAGCACGCGTGACGATCTCGTGACGCGCGGCATCCCCGCCGATCGCATCGAAGTCATCTACCCGGGGATCGATGCCGCCTGGTACCACCCCGATCCGCAGGTGCCGCGCGCCACTCGCCCGACATTCCTGTACGTCGGTCGCCTGAAGCGTTATAAAGGAGTGGATATCGCGTTGCGGGCACTGGCTTTGGCTCGCGCGCGCGGCGTGGCGGCGGAGTTCGAAGTCGCCGGCAGCGGCGACGACCGGGCGCGCCTCGAGGCGTTGACGCGCAGCCTGCGGTTGGAACCTGCCGTCCGCTACCTCGGCTACGTATCCGAGGAAGACAAGCGCCGCCTGCTGCGCAGCGCCTGGGCGGTCGTGTTCCCCAGTCCGAAGGAAGGGTGGGGGATCTCGAACGTCGAAGCCGCGGCCTGCGGAACCGCGGCGCTCGCATCAGACAGTCCGGGGCTCGTCGAAACGGTGCGCCACGGCGAAACGGGATTCCTGGTGCCGCACGGCGACGCCGGCGCGCTGGCGGAGCGCATGATCGCACTCGCCCAGGACCCAGGGCTCGTGGAGCGGCTCGGCGCCGCGGCGCGTGCGTTCGCCGCCCCGCTCACGTGGGATCGTGCTGCTGCAGCAACGGTGGCGCAGCTCGAGCGCCTCATCAGCCAGCGGAGGTGAGCATGCGCGTGACGATAACCGCTCGCCACACCGATGTCTCCGACGATCTGCGCCGGCGGGCGCGCGAGCTGGTCGAGCGGCTGGCGCGCGTGGCCCCGCGTCCCGAAGACGCGCAGGTGATTTTCGGCGACGATCACGACGTGGCGGTGGTGGAGCTGCGGCTGCACGTGGCGCGCGGTGACGTGCTCGTCGGCCGCGCCGAAGCCTCCGACCATCGCTCGGCGCTCGACCGGGCCGCGGCGCGCGTGCGGCGCCAGCTCGACAAATCGCCCGCCAAGCGCACCGGAACGGTGCGGCGCCGCGCCCGGGCGCGCGACGGAGGCGGTAAATGACGGAGCGACGCCCCCGCATCCGCGACCTGTTCACCCGCAAGGGCACGCCGCTCGAGCTGGAGCAGCTCACCGGCGATATCGGGCTCGACCGCGAGATCCCTTCGGCTGAGGCGTCGAGCCCCGGGCTGGTGCTCGCGGGGTACACGTCGCGCTTCGTGGGCGATCGGCTCCACATCCTGGGCGAGACGGAGATCACCTACCTCGCCTCGCTCGATCCCGGTGCGCGGCGCGCCTCGCTCGAGCGTTTCTTCAACTTCGAGCTTCCCTGCATCATCATCACCAAATCGCAAACTGCGCCACCCGAGCTGGTGGCGCTCGCCGAGGCCAAGGGCGTGGCGGTGATCCGCACGGCGCTGAAGACGGCGGAGTTCTATCGCCGGCTCAAGCCGTTCCTCGACGAAGCGTTCGCGCCGGCGACGACGATCCACGGCTCGCTCGCCGACGTGTACGGCGTGGGCCTGTTGTTCCTCGGCCGCTCGGGGATCGGCAAGAGCGAGTGCGTGCTCGACCTGGTGGAGCGGGGGCACCGCCTCGTGGCCGACGACATGGTGCAGGTGACGCGCCGCGGCGTCGACATCCTGATCGGCAAAGGCCACGAGATGGCGCAGCACCATATGGAAATCCGCGGCATCGGGCTGGTCGACATCAAGGCGCTGTTCGGCATCCGCTCGGTACGCCAGCAGAAGCGGATCGAAGTCGTGGTGCAGCTCGAGGACTGGGATGCGTCGCGCGAGTACGACCGCACCGGCCTCGACACGCAGCAGACGCAGATTCTCGAAGTGGCGATCCCTCAGGTCACGGTGCCGCTCAACCCCGGGAAGAACCTCACCGTGATCTGCGAAGTGGTGGCGATGCACCACCTGCTGCGCTACAGCGGCGTGGACGTCGCCCGCAAGTTCAACGAGCGGCTGATCCGGCAGATGCAGGAGCGGTCGCAGATCCGCGAGTATCTCGAAGAAGACTATGAGTGAGCCTGGAGCGTCCGGCACGGTCGGCGTCATCGTATCGCATGCGGAGCTGGCGGCCGCGCTGGTGGGCGCGGTGCGCACGATCAGCGGGGTCGCGGACGCCTTGCAGTCGGTGAGCAACGAGGGGTGCGACCCCAAGGCGCTGGTGCAGCGCATCGAGACGGCGATCGGCGGGCGTCCCGCGGTGCTGTTCGTCGATCTGCCGGGCGGCTCCTGTCTCTCGAGCGCGATCCGGTTGGCGCGCGGGCGCGCCGAGCTGGCCGTGGTCACCGGCGTGAATCTCGCGATGCTGCTCGACTTCGTCTTCCACCGGGATCTTCCGCCCGCCGAGGCGGCGAAGCGCGCCGTCGAGGCGGGGTCGCGGGCGATCCGCACCCCGGCGGCATGAGCCTCTCCCTGATCCGCCTCGACGACCGTCTCATCCACGGTCAGGTCGTGGTCGGGTGGGGGCAGCCGCTCAACATCGGCTTCATCGTGCTGGTCGACGACGAGGTGCGTAACAGCGCATGGGAGCAGGACCTCTACCGCATGGGTGTGCCGCCCGGGATCGACGTCGTCTTCGCCGCCGTCGCCGAGGTGACGCGGCATCTCGCCGAATGGGCATCCGATCCGCGTCCCGGCATTCTGCTGGTGGGCGACATCGACACGCTGGCGGGGCTGATCGCGGCGGCGGGGAACGACATCCATCGCATCAACGTCGGCGGCGTGCACCATCGCCCTGGGCGTACCGAGCGGCTGCGCTACGTCTACCTCACCGACGACGAAGCGGCGAAGCTGAAGCAGCTCGCGAGTAATGGCCTTGAAGTCACGGCCCAGGACGTGCCCACCGCGCGCGCCGTGCCGATCGGAGAATTCCTGTGACCGCGCTCGAGATCGCGCTGCTGCTCGGCTGGGGCACGCTCGTCGGCGTCGACCTGGTGAGCGTGGGCCAGCTGATGATCGCGCGCCCGATCGTCGCCGGGACGGTCGCGGGGCTGCTCGTCGGCGACGTCGAAGCGGGGATCCGCCTCGGGCTGATTTTCGAGCTGTTCCAGTTCGACATCCTGCCGTTCGGCGCGGTGCGCTATCCCGAGTACGGCCCCGGAACGGTGGCGGGCGTCGCCGCCACCCACCTCATCGGCCGTCCCGACGCCTGGGGGATCGGCGCGGGCGTGGGTCTCGTGATCGGCGTGTTCGCCGGAGCGTCGCTGCACTGGCTGCGCGAGGCGAACGCGCGCGCCGTGCGCCGCGCCGCGCCTGCTCTCGAAGCGGGGGACGTGCGGGTGCTGGCGCGCGTCCACCTCGGGGGGCTGTTGCGCGACGCGCGACGCGCGGCGGGTGTCACGGCGCTGGGGCTCGTGACGGCATGGCTGGTGTCGCACGACGCCGCCGCGCTGCCGTCACACGTGCTCGTCGCGACGTCGGCGGCCGCGGCGGGTGCGGCGCTCGCCGCGGGCGTGGCGGGACTGTTCCGCCTCATCGGCTCGGGACCGAACCTGCGCTGGCTCGCCGCGGGACTGGCGGCAGGAACGGCGGTGCTGTGGATCGCGTGAAGCCGCGGCTCGGCTCCGCGCTGCTGCGCCTGTTCACGGTGCAGGGGTCGTGGAATTACGACCGGCTGATCGGGGTGGGAGTCGGCATCGCCGAAGAGCCGCTGCTGCGCGAGCTGCGAGCGAGCCCCGACAACGGCGCCGCCTACCGCGCCGCGGTGGCACGCGGCGCCCGCTTCTTCAATTCGCATCCGTATCTCGCCGGCATGGCCGTCGGCGCGGCGGCGCGCGCCGAAATCGACGGCGCCCCGCCGGAGCAGATCGAGCGGCTGCGCGCGGCGCTGTGCGGGCCGCTGGGCGCGCTGGGCGACCGGCTGGTGTGGACGGGCTGGCTGCCGCTGCTCTCGGCGGCGACGCTCGCGGCGTTGGCGCTCGGCGCCGGGTGGTGGGGCGTCCTCGCCTTTCTCGTGATCTACAACGTGGGGCACGTGGCGCTGCGCTGGTGGGCGCTGCGCGCGGGCTGGGCGGCGGGGACGCAGGTCGTGGGGGCGCTGCGCAATCCGGTGCTGCAGCGGGGACTCGGGGCCGTGGTGCCCGGGGTCGCGCTGGCGTTCGGGTTCGCGCTGCCGCTGGTGGTGCGCGCGCTGGTGCAGCCGTTCGCGCTGCGCGCCGGCATCGTGTGCGGCGTGGTGGCGATCGTCGGGCTCGCCTTGCTGCGCTGGCAGCCGGGACGCATCGCGTCATTGTGGATGGGGCTGGGAGCGGTGCTGGTGGCAGCCGCGGGAGGGTGGCTATGGCGCTGATCGAGCGTGAAGCGCGGATCGTCAACCCGCTCGGCATGCATGCCCGGCCGGCGGCGGAGTTCGTGAAGACGGCGAGCAAGTTCAAGAGCGCCGTGCTCGTCTCCAAGGACGGGCTGAGCGTCAACGGCAAGAGCATCATGGGCGTGATGATGCTCGCGGCGGAGAAGGGCTCGTCGATGATGATCAAGGCCGAGGGTGACGACGCCGAGCTGGCGATGGACGCGCTGTTGGCGCTGGTGGCGGCGGGGTTCAACGAAATGGACCTCACCGACTACGAGACCGAGCCCGAAGAGGAGGCGGAGGCGTGAAGGACCGCCTGATGCGCGGCATCGGCGTATCGCCCGGCATGGCGATCGGCGCGGCGGTCGTGGTACAGTCGCAGCTGCCCGACGTACCGCATCGCGTGGTGCCGCGCTCGCAGATCGAGAAGGAGGTGCGACGGCTGCGCGCCGCCGTGAAGGACGTGCAGCGCCACATCGCCGACCTGAGGGCGAGCACCGAGGAGCGCATCGGACCCGACGAAGCGCGCATCTTCGACGCGCAGATGCTGATGCTCGAGGACAAGGACTTCCTCGGCGCGGTCGAGGACCTGATCCGCGAGAACCACCTCACTGCCGAAAAAGCATTCGAGTTCAAGGCGCTGGAGCAGCGCGACGCCTGGACCTCGGTCGGCAGCGCGCGCCTCAGGGACCGCATCGCCGACCTGAACGGCGTGATGGTGCGCGTGGTACGTCACCTCATGCACCTCGGCAACGACGAGCTGGAGGGGTTCCCGCAAGGGTCGATCGTGGTGGCGCGCGAGCTCGGGCCGGGGCTCACGGTGCAGCTCGATCGCGCGCAAGTGGTCGGCATCGTGAGCGAGGAGGGGACGCGTACCTCGCATGCTGCGATCCTGGCGCACTCGATGGGGATGCCGGCCGTCATGGGGCTCACCGGCGCGCTGGGCCGGATCCACCCGGGGACGATGCTGCTGCTCGACGGCAGCCGCGGCACGGTGTTGCTCGAGCCGACGCAGGCCGAGATCATCGAGGCCAACCAGCGCGAAGTGAAGGACCACGCGCGCGTCGTCGAGCTGGAGCGCGAGGTGTCGCTGCCGGCGGTCACCACCGACGGACGGCGCGTCGCGCTGCTCGGCAACGTCGACCTCCCCGAAGAGATCAAGTCGGCGGTCGCGCACGGAGCGGAGGGCGTCGGTCTGTTGCGCACGGAGTTCTTCGTCACCGGGCACACCACGTTGCCCACCGAGGACGAGCAGACGCGCTACTTCACCAAGGTGGCGAAGGCGTTTCCCAAACACCCCATCGTGATCCGCACCTACGACCTGGGCGGGGACAAGTTCCCGGCGGCGTTTCAGGCGCCGACCGAGCCCAACCCGTTCCTCGGCTGGCGCGCCATCCGCGTGTGCCTCGACCAGCCGGAGCTGTTCCGGGCGCAGATCCGCGCGATCCTGCGCGCCGCGGTCGATTCGCAGGTGCATCTCATGATCCCGCTCGTGACGCGGGTGTCGGAGATCGAGCGTACGCGCGCGATGGTCGCGGAGGAGGGGGCCAATCTGCAGAAGGAAGGGGTCGCCGCGGCGGCGTCGGTACCAGTGGGTGTGATGGTCGAGACGCCGGCGGCCGCGGTGCTGGCGGACCGCTTCGTCGCGGCGAGCGACTTCCTGTCGGTCGGCTCGAACGATCTGACGCAGTACACCCTCGTCGTGGATCGCGGCAACGCGCGCCTCGCCGACCGCTTTACCCCGCACGACCCGGCGGTGCTGCGGCTGCTCAAGCAGGTGGCCGACGCCGCCTGTGCCGCACACAAGCCGGCGAGCGTGTGCGGCGAAATGGCGTCGGATCCGCTGTCGGCGTTCCTCCTGATCGGTCTCGGATATGAGACACTGTCGGTGGCGCCACCCTCGCTGCCGCGCATCCGCTGGCTGGTGCGCCAGGTGAGTCGCGAACAGGCGCGCGCCGCCGCCCACGCGGCGCTCGACGCGCGCACCGACGTCGACGTGCTGGAGGTGCTGCGCGCTGGTGTCGCAGCTTGCGGCATCGATCCTGCCATCTTGTGAAAGCGGTGTAGGCGTCCGCCTGTTGCCCGGCTGTAGGCGGCGGGCTAGCTTGGACCGTTGAAGCCCGTTCCCCTTCCCAAGGCCCTCATGCCCTCCACACGGCACATCTTTACATCGGAATCAGTCACCGAAGGGCATCCCGACAAGATCGCCGATCAGATCTCGGATGCCGTGCTCGACGCCATTCTCACCAATGACGCCGACGCCCGGGTGGCCTGCGAAGTGCTCGTGACGACGGGCATGGCCGTCGTCGCGGGTGAGATCACCACCAACTGCTACGTCCACATTCCCGACATCGTGCGCGGCACGATTCAGTCGATCGGCTACACCGACGCCAACTTCGGCTTCGACGCGCAGACCTGCGCGGTGCTGACGACGATCGACAAGCAGTCGTCCGACATCGCCCTCGGCGTCGACAAGGGCGGGGCAGGCGACCAGGGGATGATGTTCGGCTACGCCTCGGACGAGACGCGCGAGCTGATGCCGCTCCCGATCGTGCTCGCCCACCGTCTCGCCGAAGAGCTGGCGGCGGTGCGCAAGCGCGGCGATCTCCCCTGGCTGCGGCCCGACGGCAAGACGCAGGTGAGCGTGGTGTACGACGGCGACCGGCCGGTCGCCATCTCGAAAGTGCTGGTGTCCACGCAGCATTCCGACAAGGTCGACCACGCCGACCTGCGCGCCGGCGTGATCGAGCGCGTGGTGCGTCCCGTGCTGGGGCGCTCGGGGTTCGAGATCGCGGACGCCGAGGTGCTCGTCAATCCGACGGGGCGCTTCGTCGTCGGTGGCCCGCAGGGCGACGCCGGCCTCACCGGCCGCAAGATCATCGTCGACTCCTACGGGGGGATGGCGCGCCACGGCGGCGGCGCCTTCAGCGGCAAGGATCCGTCGAAGGTCGATCGCTCCGGCGCGTACGCGATGCGCTGGGTGGCGAAGAACATCGTCGCGGCCGGACTGGCACAGCGCTGCGAGTGCCAGGTCGCCTACGCCATCGGCGTGGCGGAGCCGGTGTCGGTGATGGTGGAGACGTTCGGCACCGGAACCGTTCCGCCCGAGGCGCTGGAGGAGGCGGTGCGCGAGGTGTTCGACCTCACGCCGCAGGGGATCAACCGCGCGCTCAAGCTGCGCGCGCCGATTTACCGGCCCACGGCGACGTACGGCCACTTCGGGCGCTCGCCGCAGCTGGGGCGCGCCGGCGGCAAGGACGTCGAGCTGTTCACCTGGGAGCAGGCGAATCGCGTGGAAGATTTGCGGCTCGCCGTGCAGCGCTCCAGACACTACGCAACCACGAAGGCGCAGGCATGACCGCGACCGCACACGGCACTCCCGCAGACGTGAAGGATCTCGCACTGGCTCCGGAAGGGCGCCGCCGCACCGAATGGGCGGAGCGCTCGATGCCGGTGCTGCGCCAGATCCGCGAGCGCTTCACGCGGGAGCAGCCGCTCAAGGGGCGGCGGCTGTCGGCGTGCCTGCACGTGACGACGGAGACGGCGAATCTCGCCGTCACGCTCAAGGCGGGCGGCGCCGACGTCGCGTTGTGCGCGTCCAATCCGCTGTCGACGCAGGACGACGTGGCCGCGCATCTCGTCGCCGACCACGGCATCAAGGTGTTCGCGATCAAGGGTGAGGACCACACCACCTACTACGACCACATCCGCGCCGCGCTGGCCCACCGTCCCGACGTGACGATGGACGACGGCGCCGATCTCGTGGGCGCCCTGCACATGGTGGCGCTGAACCGGCTCGACGACCTGCCGCCGCCGGTGCGGCGCTGGGTGGAGACGCTGAGCAGCGCCGACCGGGCGGCGCTGGTGCGCGGCGTGATCGGGTCCACGGAAGAGACGACGACGGGCGTGATCCGCCTCAAGGCGATGGCGAAGGACAAGGTGCTGCAATTCCCGGTGATCGCGGTGAACGATTCGGAGACGAAGCACCTGTTCGACAATCGCTACGGCACCGGGCAGTCGACGCTCGACGGCATCCTGCGGGCGACGAATCTGCTGATCGCCGGGAGCACGGTGGTGGTGGCGGGGTACGGGTGGTGTGGCCGTGGCTTCGCGCAGCGGGCGCGCGGCGCGGGGGCCACGGTGCTCGTGACGGAGATCGATCCGCTCAAGGCGCTGGAAGCGCAGATGGACGGCTTCCGCGTAGTGCCGATGCAGGAAGCGGCGGCGATTGGCGACATCTTCGTCACGCTGACCGGCAACACCCACGTCGTGCGGCTCGAGCACATGCGCCGCATGAAGGACGGTGCGGTGATCGCGAATTCGGGGCATTTCAACGTCGAGCTGGATCTCGATGGACTGGCGAAGGAAGCGCAGGGGCCCACGCGGGTGCGCGAGTTCGTCGAGGAGTGGCGGCTCGGCGGCAAGCGGATCTTCGTGCTGGCCGAAGGGCGGCTGGTGAACCTGGCGGCGGCGGAAGGGCATCCGGCGAGCGTGATGGACATGTCGTTTGCCAACCAGGCCCTCGCCGCGGAGTACGTGGTACGCCAGGCGGCGTCGCTCGGAAAGGACGTGCACCGCATTCCGGCGGAGCTCGACCGCGACATCGCGCGGCTCAAGCTGTCGTCGATGGGCGTGGGGATCGACACCCTCACCCCCGAGCAGCAGCGCTACCTCGCCTCCTGGGATCAGGGGACCTGAGGGGGCCGCTCGTGATCGAAGTCCGCGTTGCCCACCTCGGCCTCGACAAGACCACCAACACCCCGGTCGTGATCTTGCAGGAGCAGAACGGGGAGCGGGTGTTGCCGATCTGGATCGGGCCGGCCGAGGCGAGCGCGATCGCGATGGAGCTGGCGGGGATGAAATTCGCCCGGCCGCTGACGCACGACCTGCTGAAGCAGGTGATCGTGGGACTGGGCGCCGACCTGCGCAAGGTGATCATCACCAAGGTGCAGGACAACACCTACTACGCCGAGCTGCACATCTACCGCGGCGACGCGGTCGTGAATATCGACGCCCGTCCGTCGGACTCGATCGCCGTGGCGCTGCGCCTCAAGGCCCCGATCTTCACGAGCGACGAGCTGCTGGAGCACACCTCCGTCGATACGTCCGAGCTGTCGACCGACACGACCACCCCGCCGGTCGACGCCGACTGGCTGAAGAACCACCTCCAGAATCTCGATCCTGAGGATTTCGGGAAGTTCACGCCGTAGCGGCACGCTGGGCGTGCTCGCGGCGCTGGCGGCGGCCTTCCCGGCCAGCCTTACGGCCCAACGTGCGACCGTCACGGGACGGGTCGTGCTGGGCTCGTCGGGTCGTCCCGTGACGGGGCGTTTCGTCGTGCTGCACCGCATCACGATGGGCGACGGTGGGCCGGTGGACTCGGTGCGCACCGACGCGGCCGGCCGCTGGCGCATCGGCGTCGCCACCGTCGACAGCACCGCGGTGTACGTCGTCAGCGCCCAGCACGACAGCCTGGCGTATTTCTCGGTGCCGCTCCACCTCGCGCTCGGACAGACGACGACGGCCGACCCGCTCGTCGTGTGGGACACGAGCTCGACCGGCCCCGCGATCGTGCTGCGGCGGCGGCTGCTCACGATGGCGCGCTCCAAGGCCGACGGCTCGCGGGAGGTGCTCGAGATCCTGGAGCTCGAGAATCCCGGCCACGCGACCCGGGTGTCGAACGACACCCTGCATCCCACCTGGCGCGGCGCTGTCCCGGAGCAGGCGCTCGAGTTCGCGCTGCAGGCGAGCGATTTCTCGAACGACGTGGTGACCGAGCACGCGGGCAGCGTGAGCCTCTTCGGTCCGCTGCAGCCGCAGGGGCGGCGGCAGCTGTCCTATCGCTATGTGCTGGGCGGCGCGGTGCGCTCGCTGGTGCTGCCGATCGATCAGCCGACCGACGAGCTCGACCTGTTGTTCGAGGATACGGCGACGGCGGTCACGGCACCGGGTCTCGTGCGGCTCGACATCGAAACGATCGAGCAGCGGCGCTTCGCGCGCTATCGCGCCGACTCGCTCCCCGCGGGCGCCCCCGTGCGGATCGCGTTTCCCGCGCCGCGGCTGCGGATCGAGGCATTCCTGCCGTATGTCGTGGGGCTGGTGGTGGTGGCGATGGGCGTGGGTTTGTGGATAGCACTGAAGAGGCGTCCTGCTACCGAAGAGGCGTCCTGAGTAATGGGTCATGAGTAGTTACCCACGACCCATCACCCACGACGCCTCTCGAATCCTTGCGCAACGCCCCTCTCACGTTTACCGTAGCCAGTACATCGCGAACGGGGATCACGGAAGCCGGTGCGAGTCCGGCGCGGCCCCGCCACTGTAACGGGCAAGCAGGAACCTTGCGGTCGATCGCCACTGGGAAACCGGGAAGGCACTGACCCAACCGCCCGAAGCCAGGAGACCTCGCCGTTCGCGCCACCTTGCAGTCCCTCGCGGGAGGGATGGTGGCGTCGCAGCGCACTGAGGCGCTGCCCGCTCGCCCATCTCCGATCCGACGGGGGTGGGCTTTTTGCATGCGCCGCTGGGCACATCGCACCCACCTCGCGGGCGGCGTCGTCGCCCTGTTGGGCGTCGCGTGTCACGGCGCCGCGCGGCAGCCGGCCGGCCCGCTCACGCTCACCGACGACGCGGGTCGCCCGGTTCAGCTCGCCGGGCCCGCCCAGCGGGTCGTGTCGCTCGCGCCGTCGATCACGGAGCTCTTGTTCGCCATCGGCGCGGGCGATCGGGTCGTGGGCCGGACGGTTTACGATCAGTATCCGCCTGCCGCGGTGCAGGTTCCCTCGGTGGGGGACGGGCTCAATCCCAGCGTCGAAGCGATCG
>DATFSB010000094.1:0-17149 GCA_035262825.1 Gemmatimonadales bacterium
GGTCCGGGTGGCGCAACCCCCCATGCCACGCTTATTTATCGCCGTGCCGGGACAGGTGGCCGAGCGGCTGAAGGCACACGCCTGGAGAGCGTGTAAACGGGTAACCGTTTCGTGGGTTCGAATCCCACCCTGTCCGTCTGAGAGGCTGGAGAACAGATAAACAGGCTGAGACGCACAGACGCACAGGGGAGAACAGCCTGAGAAAACAGAAGAGACGGTCTGATGGCCTACCTGGTGCTGTTCCTTCTGTTCTCCCCAGCGCGTCTGTGCGTCTGAAACTGTTCGCTATTTTCCAGCCTAAGAAGGACAGGTGCGTGAGCGGTTGAAACGGCCGGTCTCGAAAACCGGTGTGCCCGTAAGGGTACCGAGGGTTCGAATCCCTCCCTGTCCGTACCACCCACCAGCGCCACGGAGGCTGCGTGCTCTACACACTCTCACTCACTGCCGTCATCGCCCTGGTCGGCTGCCATGGGCGGGATACGTCAAAGACTCCTGCCGCCGGGTCCCGGGTCGCTGTCGCGGACTCTCAGGCGCCCCGCGACAAGGACATCCTGTGCCGGGATACGACCCCCGGCCATCCCGATCCGGGCAAGCTGGTGCGCGACTACGTCAAGCGCGATGCGACGGGGGAGTTCCTGAGCTCGAACAAGTTCTGGGTATCCGCCACGGAATGCGCGGAGGGCGGATCAGACGTCGCACAGGTGATCACCGCTTACACCGTCGACTCCATCGGCATTCGCGCCGACACCGCGCGGTTCGCCGTTACCTATCACTTTCTGGGTGACCTGCTGTCGGGCGCTGGTGGCTTTACGGCGAAGGTGAGAACCGAAACGGATACGTTCGTTGTGATTCATCGGCCGTATGGCTGGCGTATCGTGGGCGGACACGGCATGCCGATCATGATGCGTGACGCCGCGCGGCGCTTCTGGCCGCTCTCGCGCGCCGACGTGGCTCGCTTGGACAGTGCCGCGCGCGCAGCGGTGCCCTAGAAGGAGATCCGCACTCCCAGCGCCAGCCCACCGTCCCCTGTAGCACTTACGTCCAGACGCTGCAGATCGACATTCGCCCATGTCATCGTCTTTGTCGTAGATCCGACGATCGCACCGAGCAGCGCTCCCGCGACGCTCAACACCTTGATGCGCGTGCCGACGTGCGGGGACACCTTATAGGCCAGACACGCCGCCGTCGTGCAGTTCCCGTTCTCGTCGACGACGTCTGGGGAGGCGAGAACCGCCAGCAGGGTGCCGGCGAGCACACCCAATCCTGCGCCTTCGATGGTCATGCGTCGGTCGCGCTGTACTTCGAGCCGGGTCACAGAGTCGGTGGGTACGAGGAGCGCCAATCCTGGGGCGTCGCCGTCCACCCGGACCATCAGCGTATCGGCCGAAACCTCCTCGACCGTTCCGGTCAGTCGACCGCCGACCCCCGACGCATCGAGCCGAATTCGCGTCCCCGGCTCCAGGCGGGGCGCCTGCATGCACTCGGCGGGGCGGGCCACTGCCAGGAGAGCCGGGCACCAGACGAGGGCGGCGATGATTCGCATGACCGCTCGCAAGGCACGAGTCGTGCCGCATCCGAACGACCTTGCCGGGCGGGTATCGTCGTCTCGCGCTAGAGACAGCCGTGTGTTGCTGACTCGCGTATCTTGGCGGAGTTTTCTGCGAATGACCGAGCCTCCTCACTCGGATGCACCGCCGCGCCGCGCAACCCACCTCCACCGCTCCCTCCTCGTCTCGCTCGCCGGGTTGGTCCTGGCGTGCGCGCCCGCGATGCAGTCTCGCGGAGGCGAAGCGGTTCTCGTCGAACGGCTCTATTTTGGCCGCAACGCCTCTGACTCCCTGGTCGTCACTGACTCGGCATGGATGAGCTTCGTGGCCGAAGTCGTGACGCCCCGCTTTCCCTCCGGCCTCACGTCGTGGTCGGCGATGGGCCAGTGGCGCGGCGCCGACGGCCGCATCCGGCGCGAGCCCAGCTTCGTGTTGGAGCTGGTCAATCCGGCCGGCGCGCCCGACACGGAGGCGGCGATCGCCGCCATCATCGCCGAGTACAAACGGCGCTTTCGACAAGAAGCCGTGCTGCGGGTCGTCACTGCGGCGCACGCCATGCCAGAGTAGCGGAGGACGGATCAGGTGGATTCCTGAGATGACATTGTTTCGGCGTTTCACGGCGTCGCTGCTCGCGCTCGGCCTGCTCGGCGGCGCGACCGGCGCTGCTCAGGTCCGCTTGCCCCGCGTTGTCGTCACCACCGATCCCGAGCTCGACGACGCGAACTCGTTGATCCGCTATCTGCTCTACAGCACAGATTTCCGGACCGAAGGACTGATCTACGCCAGCAGCGGCTTCCACTGGAAAGGCGACGGCACGGGCAAGAAAGTCTCCGTCGCGAACCGCGAGTACTCCCGTTGGGGACTGAATCTGTGCCCGTGCGCGTCCTGGCGCTGGTCCAAGGACGAACACTTCATCGACAAGGCCGTGACGACGTACGAGCAGGTGTATCCAAACTTGCGGGTGCACAATCCCGACTATCCCACGCCCGTCCAGCTGAGGTCGAAGATCCGGTGGGGGAACGTGGAGTTCGATGGAGACATCTCGAAGGACAGCCCCGGCTCGGATCTCATCAAGTCACTGTTGCTCGACGACGAGCCGGGTCCCGTGTACCTCCTCGCATGGGGAGGACAGAGCACGATCGCGCGGGCCCTGAAGTCGATCCACGACCAGTATGCGGCGACGCCCGAGTGGCCCGCCATTTACCAGAAGGTCTCGCGCAAAGCGATTCTCTCGACGTCCGGGGATCAGGACGACACCTACGCCACCTACATCGAACCGAACTGGCCCGACATTCAGTCACTCCCGGCCGGGGTGGGCGGTGTCACGCTGGGTTACGGCGCGCAAAGCGCGGTGAGCGCCGAGGATTCGGTCTATTACAGCGCCGCATGGACGAGGGAAAACATCACGAGTCGTGGGGCGTTTGGCGCGTTGTACCGAGTGTGGGGCGATGGGAAGCAGATGGTGAAGGGCGACATCTTCGACTATTTCGGGCTTTCGGGTTCCACCGTCGACCAACTCAAAGCGAAGCACTACATCGTCTGGACGCCGCCACACCCGAGAGGGGAATTCCTGGGCGAGGGCGACACTTTCACCTATTTGAATCTCATCGACAACGGATTGCAGGGATACGAGGACGACACGCCTGGCGGCTGGGCGGGACGTGGCCGAACTGCTCCATCACAACGAGCCGCGCAATTAAGCGCGATCAACTCCTATGACGACCTGCTCAGGTTGCAGGAGCTAGCCGCGGCCGGCCGACGGCCACCGTCTCCGGATCCAAACTTCATTCCGGCCGCCCAGAAGGGGCTCGCGGCTCGCCTGCTGTGGTCGGTGACGCCGACGTACGCCGCCGCCAACCACGAGCCGGGCGTCACGATCCAAGGACCCGCGCGGATCTCCGCTCATCCGGGCGAGACGGTTCGCCTCCAGGGCGTCACCTCCGATCCGGACTCGAACGCGGTGACGGTCCGGTGGTGGCAGTGGAGAGAAGTGGGCACATATCCAGGCCAGGTCAGCTTCTCGAACCCCACCGAACCCGGCACGAGCGTACAGGTCCCCACCGACGCCGCCGCCGGACAGACCATCCACCTGGTCCTCGAAGCGACGGACGACGGAACACCCGCGCTGACGCGCTATCAGCGGGTCGTCATCAACGTCCTCGCCGCGATCCCTCCCCCCGCCCCCGTCCCCCCCTCAGGTCAGCGCCAGGCTCCGAGGCGGCCTCTCCACAGCGCAGCTGCTGGCGGGGCGGCGGTCGTTCGCCCGTTCTCGTTCGGCACGGCCTCGACGCCGGCGCTGCACGCGGTCGCGGATACGACACGAGCGCACATCGTTGATCGGCTGAAAGCCACCGGCGCCCAGATCGTGGACCGCTCCCATCGACCGATGCGGGGCGCTGAGCTCAACAACTTCGTCGCGGCCCGCTACGGGATCGTCGGCGTCGTGGGGATCGTGGATTCTCAGTTCGTCGTCGTGGCGCGTCTCGTCAGCATGGATGGCGGTGATTCCCTGAGCCAGGTGCGATTAGCCGGCCCTCAGGCATCCGCTGCCCTGTTCGGCGACTCCATCGCCAATCTCTTCGCGCCTACGATCCTGGGACGACCGGTTACCGACCGCTAGGACCGCCGCAGACTCCAGGTGATCGTCTCCGTCCCCGAGATCCCGTTGGCGGCGTCGGCACCGGGATTCTCGTGGCTGTCCTTGCCTTCGAGCGTCGTGTAATTCGCCGCGCGCTGCCCCTCGATCTTGATTTGTGGCTCGGTCCTGGCGCGCGGGAGGTCACCGGCTTCCTGGGGGCACCAGACGCTGATGTTGTAGCCACCGCCTGTCGCCAGCGCCACCTCGTGCGCCACCGCCAGCATCCCCGGCGCTTCGAACTCCGTCACATCGCTCCCCGACACGCGGCAAGTGACGCGGCCGCCGGTGATCGTCGCCACGATCTTGTGCGTCTCGTGGACGGATCCCGTCAGTTCGGACGAGTACGTCACGGTGCCATTGTAATAGCGCGCGCAATTCCAGCCGCTGAGGCTGTCCCCCCGGCAGGCCCACGGGTTGGGCGCCTGCGCGTGCAGCGCCGGAGCAAGCGCCGCTACGCCGAGGATGAGAAGCCGGGCAACGCGGAGTGGCATGGGATGTCCGCTAGAAGGAGGTTGTAGTAACGTAGTGCTTCGCCATGCAAGACGCGATCACGCGGCGCGACTTCTTGAACGGCACCCTCCTGGCGAGTACCGGCATGTTGCTGGGACGCCACATCCGGGTGCCGTTCGGCATCTCTCCCGCCGATGCCTGGGATGGCTATGGGGGCGTGGGCGATTACGCGCACGCTCACGGCAACATGTACGACGTGATCGCCACGGCGCACCGCATGCGCGACGGGGCGTTCGAGCAGGCGATCGCGAGCGCCACCGACACGGGCGAGACGTACGACCTGGTCGCGGTCGGGGCTGGTATCTCGGGCCTCGCCGCGGCGGTCTTCTTCCAACAGCGGCGCAGCGGGCGCTGCCTCGTGCTCGACAACCACGCGATGTTCGGCGGCGAGGCGAAGCGCAACGAGTTTCGCGTCGATGGCCAGCCGGTGATCGCCCATCAAGGCTCGGCGATCTTCCTCGTCCCGCAGAAGGGCGGTTACACCGACACCTTCTACCAGTTGATCGGCATGGACCGGTCGGCGTTCGCGTACCAGGGCTGGCAGGGGACCGAGGCCGAGATGTCGCTCAGTCACAGCCCGTACGACGAACCGAAGGATTACGGCTTCTACTTCGGTTCGCAGTTCGGGGCGCGTCCCGGCGTGTGGCTGCTCGATCCGTGGGGACGCAACCTCGACGGGGCGCCGCTCCCGGCAGTGGTGAAGGCGGAGTGGCTGCGCTCACGCAGCGTCGAAATTCCGGCACCGCGTCCAGTCACCGAAGGCGACGCCGCCTCGCGCCAGCTCGACGCCATTACCCTGGAAGAGCACCTCATGACGCGGCACCAGATCAGCCGCGACACGGTGCGGACGTTTCTGTCGCCGCTCGCGGGCGGCGGGTACGGCCTCGGGCCAGATGCGCTGTCGGCGTACTGCGACTACGCGATCGAGACGCAGTTCCCGGGCGATGGCGACGACGCGCTGGGCGATCAGATGTTCCCCGACGGCAACACCGGCTTCGCCCGTCTCATGGTGAAGACGCTGATTCCCGACGTGTTCGCCGGCCCGCGCAGCGTCGACGCCGTGTGGCAGAACCGGGTGCGATTCGCCGCGCTCGATCGTGCGGAGAACAGCACCCGCATTCGCCTCAACGTCACAGTGGTTCGCGTCGCCCACGCGGGGGATCCGGCGCACGCCCCGCACGTAGTGGTCACGTACGTGAAGGGGAAGCGACTCTACTCCGTCAAAGCACGCGCCGTGGTGATGGCGGGTGGCAGCTGGACGACGAAGCACATCGTCGGCGACCTCCCTGACGGTCATCGCGCGGCGTACGGGCAGTTCTACCGCTCGCCGTGCCTGATGGCGAATATCGCGGTACGCAACTGGCGTTTTCTCTACAAGATGGGGATGTCGGGGTGCCGCTGGTTCGAGGGGCTGGGGAACTATCTGTCGGTGCGCAAACAGGCGACGGTCGGCGGCATGAACAAGACGTTCGGACCTGATTCACCGACAGTACTGACAATAAAGGTGTTGTTCGCCCAGCCGGGCCTGCCCATCGGCGAACAGGGCAGCCGTGGCCGAGCACAGCTGTTGGGGACGTCGTTCGCGCAGTACGAGCGTGCGTTTCGCCAGCAGCTGGGCGATATGTTCGCCCCGGGCGGGTTCGACCCTGGACGGGACATCGCTGGGATCATTCTCAATCGCTGGGGGCATGCCTACGTCAACCCGCAGCCCGGCTTTTTCTTCGGCGCGAACGGCCAGCCGGCCGCGCGCGACGTGCTGCGCAACGCGCCGCATGGGCGCATCGCGTTCGCCAATACCGATCTTGCGGGCGCGATGGATCATCGCAACTCGATCCGCGAGGCGGAGCGGGCCGTTCAACAGCTGCTCGGCGCGTAGCTCGACGCTTCAACTATCCGAGGACCTCTGATGGCCCCTTCCCGGAGCGCGCTCGTCGCCTGCATGACGGTGAACCTCGCGTTTCTTCCATCATCAGTAAACGCGCAAGCCCACCAACCGGTCATGATCGAAGACATGACTTGGACCGAGGTGCGCGATGCCATCGCCGCCGGGCGGACGACGGCGATCATCTACGTGGGCAGCACCGAGCAGAACGGTCCCCACATGGTGATCGGCAAGCACACCTTCATCGCGCACTACGTCGCCCAGCGCATCGCCGAAGAGCTGGGCGACGCGCTCGTCTATCCGACGCTCCCATTCGCCCCCACGGGGGATCCGGCGGCGAAGACGGGGCACATGCGATTCCCGGGCAGCGTGTCCGTCTCTCCGACGGTGTTCGACGGCGTCGTCCGCGGCATCGCCGCGAGCGCGATCGCAGCCGGTTTTCGGCAGGTCTACATCATGGGCGATCACGGCGAAGGGCAGGAGCAGCTGCGGGATGTGGCCCTGACGCTCGACGCCCAGTGGCACGCCAAAGGAGTGCGCGTGCGCTATGTGCCCGATCTCTATTACAAAGAGAAGGAGCAGGCGCGGACCTATCTCCTCGAGCATCACATCGCGCCTGATCGGCACGCGGGCACCGACGACACGAGTGAGCTGCTCTACATCGATTCGCTGTGGATCCGGCGCGACAAGCTGGCCCGGAGCGACAGTACCGAGCAGGCGAGAACGGGAGTGGATGGGGATCCCACCAAAGCGACGCGGGAGCTGGGCGAGATCTTCATCGGCTATAAGGTCGCCGATGCGGTGGCGCAGATCCGCGCGTTTCGCTCAGAGCGCTGAAGAGACCTCTTTCAGCGCGGCGAGACCGGCCCGCAGCTGGTCGTCGCTCACGTACGGTGCCGGACCGAGCCGCAACGATTCACCCCGGTAATCGGTCCACACATCCCGTTCCCGCAGCTTCCGTGAGATTTCCGCCGCGCGCGGCGCGCGCAACGAGAGGAACCCGCCGATCGATGCGAGCGGGGCGGAACGACGGTCGCGGTCGATCACCTTCGCGTCGATTCCGAGCGCGTCGAACTCCCGGGCCAGGAGCCTCACCTGGTGTTGGCTCACGGCGCGCAGCGCGGTGGGATCCAGCTGCTGCTGCTCGAAGAAGTCGAACACCGCCGCGGCGCGATAGTGGCTCGTCGGGTCGTAGGTCGCACCGGCGAAGCGCGCGGAGCCTTCCCCATAGGGCACCTGGCCCGCGAACGGCGGTTTCGCCAGCTCGGCGAATTCACTGAACCACCCGGTGACCACCGGGCGCAACGCGCAGTCTCTGGGGATGCGCAGAAAGGCGTTGCCCTCTCCCAGCTGGCAGTACTTGTAGCCACCGCCGACGATGAACGCATCGGTCAACTGCTCGGTGCGCAGCGAGAACGGCACGACGTTGAGGGCGTGGTAGGCGTCGACCAGCAGCTCGACGCCGAGCTTTCGGCAGGCGTCCATCGCGAGCGCGAGGTTCGGGACGATGTGTGCGTTCTCGTACAGCACCGCCGAGACGAGCACGGCGGCGGTGCGGTCGGTCACCATTTTCTTGATGCGCTCGGCGATCTGGGTGACCGGTCGCGACGGCAACCGCACGACCTCGATGCCCTCTTCGGAAAGCCGGTCGAGCTGGCGGCGCACGGTGTGAAACTCGCCGTCGGTGGTGACGAGGCGGGGGCGCCGCCCCAGGGGCAGCGCCGAGAGAAAGCGCACGATGAGATCGTGGGTGCTCGAGGCGAGGGCGATGTCGCCGCCGGGATCGTCGAGCAGGCGGGCGAACCCGGCGCGCGCGCGATCGGCCCTGGCGAACGCCCGGTCCCACTTGTCGTCGACATGCTCGGCGGCGTCGAGCCACGCCTGCTGCTGCGCATCGAACCCGACGTCGGGCCACGCCTGATGCGAGTGCCCCGTCAGGAGCACACGCTCGGCGACCCGGAAGCGCGTGTAGTGCCGCGCCAGGGAGCTGGGAACGACGCTCACAGCTCGGTGCGGATCGCCCAAAGATCCGGAAACGCCGGCCGGTTGAGGGTGGTGGCGAGGTACGCGGCACCCGCCGAGCCGCCGGTGCCGTGGCGGGTCCCGATGGTGCGCTCCACCATCTTCACGTGCCGGTAGCGCCACTCCATCAACCCTTCGTCGAGGTCGACGAGGCGCTCACACACAGACTGCACGCCCGGATTGGTGCGGTACACCTCGATCAGCAGGCGCTGCAGCTCCGGGCTGGGCTCGACTCCGCGCGTGACATCACGATCGAGCAGCGCCTTGGGGACGGCGAACCGGTTGGCGGCGAGATAGCGCAGGAAGGCGTCCCACAGCGTCGCGCTCTTCAAGCGTTGCTCGACGCGGCGGCGATGCTCGCTGCCGGCGGGATAGCGCTCCAGGACGGTGGCGTTCTTGATGCCGAGCGCGAACTCGATCTCGCGGAACTGAAACGACTGGAATCCGCTCCCCGTTTCCAGCCGGTCGCGAAAGGCGAGGAAGCCGAGCGGCGTCATCGTCTCGAGGATGTCGATCTGCGCGACCAGCACCTTCAGAATCGTGAGGATGCGCTTCAGGGTGTGCAGCGCGCGCGGCGTATCGCTGGCCAGAAGCAGCGTCATCAGGCGGTCGAGCTCGTGCAGCACCTCCTTGAACCACAGCTCGTACACCTGGTGGATGACGATGAACAACGTCTCGTCGTGCTCCATCTCCCCCTTGCCCGGCTGCTGCAGCGAGAGGAGCTCGTCGAGTCGCAGGTAGCTGGCGTAGGTCACGGCCATCGGTCCGGTCCTATGTAAAGCGCGGTTTGTAGCGTTCCAGTGTTTCGTACTGGTCGGGCCAGTCGACCGCCCACCCCAGCGCGTACGCCGCGTGACGCGTCCAGTACGGGTCGTAGAGATGCGCGCGCGCCAGCACGCACAGGTCGGCGCGTCCGGCGGCGAGGATGGTGTTCACGTCGGTGAAGCTCGAGATATTGCCGACGGTCATGACGGGTATCCCGGCCTCGTAGCGGATCCTGTCGGCGAACGGCGTCTGAAACAGGCGGCCGTACACCGGCTTCTGGTAGGCGACCGTCTGACCCGCCGAAACATCGATGATGTCGCAGCCCCGCTCCTTGAAGGCCCTCGCCACCTGGACGGCACCGGCAGACTCGAGTCCGCCCGGCGCCCAGTCGACGGCGGAGAAGCGCACCGCGATCGGCTTCGCCGCAGGCCAGGCGTTACGCACGGCGTCGAACACCTCGAGGGGAAAGCGCATACGGCGCTCGAACGTGCCGCCGTATTCGTCCTCCCGCTTGTTGGTGAGCGGCGAGATGAAACTCGCCAGCAGATAGCCATGCGCGAAGTGCAGCTCGAGGATGTCGAACCCGGCCTCGTTGCCCATGCGGGCCGCGCGCGCGAAGGCGTCGCGCACCCCGGTCATGTCGGCACGCGTCATCGATCGCGGGACCTGGCTGTGCGGGAAGTAGGGAATCGGCGATGCACCCATGATCGGCCAGGCACCGGTCTCGAGCGGCTGGTTGTCGCCTTCCCACATCTTCTTCGTCGCCGCCTTGGGCCCCGCGTGCCCCAGCTGCAGTCCCATCTTGGCGCGGCTCGCCTGGTGCACGAAGTCGACGATGCGCGCCCACGCCTGAACATGCTCCGCCTTATACATCCCGGTGCACCCGTTGGAGATGCGCCCATCCCGGGTCACGTCGGTCATTTCTATGAAGACGAGCCCGGCGCCTCCGATCGCCCGCGCGCCGAGGTGCACGAGGTGCCAGTCGTTGGGGGTACCGTCTTCGGCGGAGTACTGGCACATCGGGGAGACGACGACGCGATTCTCGAGCAGCAGCTCGCGCAGCCGGTACGGCGTGAACAGCGGCGGCGGTGACGGCAACGCGGGCTCCGGCATCCCGACCGCGCGCGCGGCCCCGCTCGCAAACCACCGGTCGACGCTCTCCACAAACCGCGGATCGCGCACCTTGAGGTTGTCATGGGTGATGCGCAGGCTGCGCGTCAGCAAGTTGAAGGCGAACTGCACCGGCTCAAGCTGCATGTAGCGCTCGGTGTTCTCGAAGTACTCGAGACTGACCTGGGCGGCGCGTTGCAAGCTCTCGACCACGGGGCGGCGCTCGGCTTCGTAGGCCTGGAGCGCGTCGCTCAGATCGCGGTGCTGTCCGAGAGATCGCGTCAGGACGATGGCGTCCTCCATCGCGAGCTTCGTTCCCGAGCCCACCGAGAAATGAGCCGTGTGCGCCGCGTCGCCGAGCAGCACGATGTTGCGGTGATGCCAGTGCGCCGTCTTGACGGTCCCGAAGCTGCGCCAGATGGAGCGATTGCGCTCCAGCCGGTGCCCCTCCAGCTCCTCGGCGAACAGCTCCTCGCAGAAGCGGATGGTTTCGTCCTCGGTCGCCTTATCCATGCAGGCGGCGCGCCACGTTTCCTCGCGCGCTTCCACGATGAACGTGGAGTGCCCCTGCTCGTACTGATACGCGTGGACGCGCCACAGTCCGTGAGGATCGGACTTGAAGTAGAACGTGAAGGCGGGGAAGGGGCGTGTGGTGCCGAGCCAGACGAAGCGGTTGGGACGCCAGTCGATCGTGGGCGCGAAGGCGTTGGTGAAGCGCTCGCGCAGCACGCTGTTGGCGCCGTCGGCGGCGAGGACGAGGTCGGCATCCATGTAGGGGGTGGGATCCTGCACATCGGTCCCGATCTCGATCGTGACGCCGAGCCCGCGGGCGCGGTCGGCGAGGATGTCGAGCATCGCGCGGCGCGACAACCCCGAGAAGCCGTGGCCCGTGGATCGCAGCACCTGGCCCTGGTAATGGATGTCGATGTCGTCCCAGCGGGCCGATTGCCGCGACATGGCGACGAAGGTTTCGGGGTCGGCCTGCTCGAGGTTTTCCTGCGTCGCTTCGGAAAACACCACGCCGAACCCGAAAGTGTCGTCGAAGCGGTTGCGCTCGAGCACGAGGATGTCGTGCCGCGGATCGGCTTTCTTGAGGAGGATCGCGGCGTACAGTCCCGCCGGTCCGCCGCCGACGGCGACGATCCTCACCGCGGTACTCCTGCCGCCTTCAACAACTGTCCGGCGATCACGAGCTGCTGGATTTCCGTCGTCCCCTCGTAGATGCGGAGCGCGCGCACCGAGCGGTACAGGCGATCGACGGGATGCGCCGCGAGGACGCCCTTGCCGCCGAGAATCTGGACGGCGTCGTCCACGATGCGCTGGGCCGCCTCGGTCGCGAACGACTTCGCCATCGCCGCCTCGAGCGTGATGCGCTCCGTCCCGTGGTCCTTCTCCCACGCCGCCCGGTAGACCAGCAGTCGCGCCGCGGCGAGGTCGGTCGCCATGCGGGCCAGCTTTTCCTGGATCAGCTGATTGGCGGCGAGCGGAGCACCGAACTGGCGCCGCGTCCCGGCGTGGCGCAGCGCCTCGGCCAGCGCACGCTCGGCCATCCCGCAGGCCGCCGCACCGACCGTCGGGCGCAGCCGGTCGAGCGTGCCGAGCCCGAGTCGCAACCCGTCGCCCTCGGCGCCGAGCCTCGCGTCTGCGGGAATGCGAGCGTTCTCGAAGGCGATGTCCCCCAGCGGATGGGGAGCCGAGAGGGTGAGGGCTTGAACGAACCGGAACCCCGGGGTGTCGGCAGGGACGACAAAGGCGGACAACCCCTTGTTCCCGGCGCTCGGATCGGTGGAGGCGAAGACGACGTAGAAATCGGCGATCCCGGCGTTCGAGATCAGCGTCTTTCTTCCGTTGAGGACGTACTCCGACCCGTCGCGTTGAGCGGTGGTGGCGATGGCGCCGATATCCGAACCCGCTTCGGGCTCGGTCATGGCGAACGCGGCCATGGTCGTGCCCGCGAGCACGCCGGGCAGCCAGCGGTGCTTCAGGTCGTCGGACCCGGCGAGGACGATCGGCAGCGTGCCGAGGGCCTGCAGGGCGAACACCGCGTCGGCGAGCGGAGAAGCGGCGGCCAGCGCCTCGCGGACCAGACAGCAGGCGCGCAGGTGTTGCTCGGCGATCGGGGCGTACCATCCCGCGGCGCCGAGACGCGCCAGCAGCAGGCGCGCGTGGCCGCGCGCCGCGGCGTCATCGGCGGGCTCGGGATCGGAATCGAGCTCGCGATTGGCGAATGCCGTCACCTGGCCTGCGAGCGTGAACAGCGCGGGATCGAGAAACGCCCGGACGACCGCGGTATCGGGCATCAGGTGAACCGCGGCGCGCGCTTTGCGACGAAGGCGTCGTAGGATTCGCGGAAGTTTGGATGGCGCATCAGCTCCGCCTGGGCCTCGGCCTCGAAGGCGAGCGCCGTCTCGAGATCCATCGATGCCTCGCGATTGAGCGCATCCTTCGTAACGGCGAGCGCGGCGGAGGGTCCCCGCGCCAGATGCTCGGCGACCGACCGGGCGGCCTGGAGCAGCTCGTTCGCCGGGACCACTTTGTTGTAGAGCCCGATCTCCTGCGCCCGTGCCGCGCTGACGAAATCTCCCGTCATCAGGAGCTCCGTGGCGTGGCCCAGTCCCACGAGCCGCGGCAGCAGCCAGGCGGCTCCCATATCGGCCCCGGAGAGACCGACGCGCACGAAGAGAAACGCGATTTTCGCAGTGTCGGCAGCGATGCGGACGTCGCAGGCGGCCGCGATCACGGCACCGGCCCCGGCGGTGGTGCCGTTGAGCGCCGCGACGACGGGTCGGCGGCAGCGACGGATCGCGAGGATCAGGTCGCACGTCAGCCGTGTGAACGCGAGCAGCCCCGCCGCGTCCCGCTCGAACAAACGGCCGATGATGTCTTCGACATCGCCGCCCGAGCAGAAGCCGCGCCCCGCGCCGGTGAGCGCGATGGCGCGCACGCCGGGCTCGGTGTCGAGCGCGCGAAAGGCATCCCGCAGCTCTTCGTAGACCTGGAAGGTCAAGGCGTTGAGCCGCTCGGCGCGGTTCAGGGTGATCGTCGCCACGCCGGTGGCCGCGTCCACCGTATAGAGGAATGACTTCGGTGCGAGCGTCATGGGATAACGGCCGTCGCTTCGATCTCGACCAGCGCTCCGTCGTCGACCAGGGCCTTCACCTCGAGTAGCGCCATCGCGGGATAATGCTTCCCCATGTGCCGCCGGTGCACCTCGCCCAGCGCTCGTCGCGCGGCGAGGTAAGCGGCCCGGTCGGTGACGTACACCGTCATGCGGCCGATGTCTGCGGGTGCTCCGCCCGCGGCGCGCACCACCGCGAGCACGCGCTCGAGCGCGCGCTCCCATTGCTCCACGATCGATCCTGCACTCGCCGCCGTCTGACCGGCCACGAACAGCACGCGGCCGCCGGCGGGAGCCAGCATCCCGTGATTCCAGCCACTGGGCTGCCCCAGCGGGCCCGGATTGACGATGTCGAAGCTCACGCCCGCAGCGCTCCCGCGTCGAGGACGATCGCCTGGCCGTTGATGGCGGCGGCGCCGTCATCCACCAGGGTCAGCACGCACGCCGCCACTTCCTCGGCGGTGACGAGGCGCGGCTGGCCGGAACGCTCGAGCACGGCGTGCAACGCCTGCTCGCGCGTCGTATGCGTGCGCTCCATGATCCGGTCCAGCGTGCCGTCGGTCAACGGGGTGTCGACGTACCCCGGGCAGACGGCGTTGGCGGTGATGCCACTGCCCACGAGCTCCGCCGCGAGCGAGCGAGTGAAGCCGACCACGGCGTGTTTGGCGGCGCTGTAGGCGGCGATGTACTTGTCGCCCGAGAGGCCGGCGATCGAGGCGATGTTCACGATGCGGCCGCGGCGGCGCTCGCGCATGCCAGGGAGCACCGCCTGCGTGCAGAGCAGGGTCCCCGTGGCATTGACGGCGAAGAGGCGGTGCCATTCGTCGAGCGTGATCTTTGCTACCGGTGCCGAGGACGCCGAGCCGGCGTTGTTGACCAGGATGTCGATGGGGCCGAGTCGCTCGGTCGTCGCGCGCACCAGCGCTGTGACGTCGTCGGGCACGGTCACATCGCAGCGTTCGGTCGCGACGCCGTCGAGTGTCGCCGGATGCCGCGCCGCCGCCATGACGCGCGCCCCGGCGGCGGCGAGGGCGCGCGCGACCGCCGCACCGATGCCCCTCCCGCCGCCGGTGACGAGCGCGACACGGCCGGCGAGCGTCACCCCACGCTCCGCGCGAGCTCGATCATCACCGCTTCCTCGAGGATCGCGCCCAGTGCCGCGATCGTGGTACGGCCTTCCTCGGGTGTGGCCTCGGAGGGATAGCCGAAGTAGGCGCGCGGTCCGCCGGCCTCGACGAAGCTCTTCAGACCCGCGGCGATCGCGGCCGAGAGCGACTTCGCGTTGGGCGGGAGCCGCTGTCGGATCTCTTCGTGTACCAGGTCGGGACGGATCGCCATGATGAGCGAGGTCTCGTAGCGCCCGGCATGACAGGCGCCGCTCTTGAACTCCGCGGTGAGGCGCAGCGCCCAGGGCTTCTGCGTCACATCGGGAAAGACGATCCGCATCCCTTTGTTCTGCCGCGCCGCGTCGACCGCGCTTTGCAGCGCGGTGATGTGGGAGGGGTCGAGGTGGGCGTTGGCGAGAGCGAGCACCTCGAAGTCGTGGCGCACGAGACTCTCGATCAGACCCGTGATCTGTGCCGTGACGGCCGCGGGATCGATCGACACCGTACCGGGGAAGTCGGCGGCGAAAGGCGCCGAGGTGTAGGCGAGCGCGGGAAGCAGCAGCACATCCATTCCCCGGGCGGCGAGCTTCTCGGCCCCGGCGCGCGCCATCGCCTCGGCGATCCACACGTCGGTGGCCATGGGCAGGTGAGGGCCGTGCGCCTCGAGCGCCCCGACGGGCAGGATCACGACCGTGCGGTCGCGGTCGGTGCTCCCGGCCTCCTGCCAGGTCAGCTGGGCGAGCTCGCGAACCGGCATCGTACTGGTATCATCCTCCTATGCGCTTCGCACCACCGGAACGGTTCAACATCGCCGACTATTTCCTCGACGCACGCGTGCGCGAGGGACGGGGCCAGAGGCCGGCGCTCATCACGGATCAGGGTACGCTCACCTACATGGAGGTTCAGGCGCGGGCGAACCGATTCGGCCGGCTGTTGCTCGATGCCGGCGTCCAGCCGGAGCAGCGGGTGCTCGTGGCGCTTCCCGATGGTCCCGATTTCGTCGCCGCCCTGTTCGGCACCCTCAAGATTGGCGCGGTGGTCGTCATGGTCAACCCGCAGCTCGACCAGACGGCGATCGAATACTTCTATGAATACACGCGCGCCACCGTGGCGATCGCGGCGCGGGAATCGGCACGCACCTTCCAGGCAGCCGCTGCGAGCGCGCCGCTGTTGCGTGAGGTCATCATCGCCGACGATCCCGCGACGGCGGCCCGGATCCGGGAATTCCCCGACGACCTCGAGCTGTTTCCCAGCCACAAGGACGACGCCGCCATCTGGCTGTTCTCCGGCGGCACCACGGGGCGTCCGAAGGCGGTGGTCCAGACCCACACCTCGTACGCCAATACTACGGAGTGCTACGCCAAGGGCACGCTCGGCTACCGGGACAGCGATATCACCCTCTCCGTTCCCAAGCTGTACTTCGGGTATGCGATGGGGGCGAATCTGTTTTTCCCCTTTTCGGTCGGCGCGACGGCGGTCCTGTTCGCCGACCCCGCGACGCCCGAAACACTGTTTGCGCGCATCGCACGGCATCGCCCCACGATTCTCGTCAACGTGCCGACGATGGTGAACCGGATGGTGAGCCATCCGCAGGCGGCGGGTCAGGACTTCTCGTCGTTGCGCTTCGCCACTTCGGCGGGAGAGGCGCTGCCGGTGGAGCTGTACCACCGCTGGCGCGACGCGTTCGGCGTCGAGCTGCTCGACGGACTCGGCACCGCCGAGATGTGGCACATCTTCATTACCAACCGTCCCGGCGCCGTGCGACCGGGAACGCTGGGGCAGGTGGTCGACGGGTTCGAGGTCCGGGTGTGCGACGACGCGGGCCGGGACCTGGCCGACGGGGAAGTGGGGATGCTGTGGGTCCGTGGGGGATCGCGCGCGATCGGCTACTGGCAGCAGATGGAGAAGACGGCGCAGGCGTTCCGCGGCGAGTGGTACGTTTCGGGCGACCTGATCTCCCGGGACCGCGACGGCTACTTCACCCACCACGGCCGCGCCGACGAGATGCTCAAGGTCTCGGGGAAGTGGCTCTCGCCGCAGGAAGTGGAGGGGTGTCTGCTGCAGCACCCCGCCGTGCGCGAAGTGGCCGTGGTCGGGGTCGTCGGTGACGGCGGGCTCATCAAGCCGCACGCCTTCGTCGTCGCACACCAGCCGCGACCCGAGCTCCCGGCCGAGCTGCAGGCGTTCGCCGCAGGGCGGCTCGAGGGCTACAAGGTGCCGCGCGAAGTCGTCCTCATGGACGCGCTGCCGCGCACCCATCTCGGAAAAGTCGACCGCGGCAAGCTGCGGCGTTGACCGGCGCAGCCGTCCGGTTAGCTTCCAGTTTCGTGCACACCCTCCTCGACGCCCGCGCACTCGCGCGGGCGCTTCAGCGAATGGCGGTAGAAATTCTCGAGCTGGCCCAGTCTCCCAAGGACCTCGTGCTGGTGGGGATTCAGCGCCGCGGCGTGG
>DATFSB010000095.1:0-3524 GCA_035262825.1 Gemmatimonadales bacterium
CCTGCGGAGCTCGGACTTTCCTCGACGCACCACTCCAACCAGCACGCCGCGACCATCCCACCCCACCGTCCCCTCGCGATACCAAAGCTAACGGGTTCAGCGTTCCTTCGTGAGGCGTCGCACCAGGCGGGCCAGGCTGTCCGTCGCCCCGACGAAAACGGATTCCGCAGGTCCGAGCCAGAATCCGTCCTGTTCGCGGAACACCAGTGGACCGAGGCGACTCGTTGCACCGGCGGACAGCTGCGCGGGGTCGAGCCGAATGGCGTGCAGCACGGTGCCGAGGATCTGGCGCGCCCGTGGATCGGGAGACAGCACGAGGGCCGGCGAGCTGGTGGTGGTGAGCCCGCGCACCAGGCTGCGCGTGAACCAGTCGTCGGGGGAGCGCGGCACGACGACCGCCACCAACAGGTCGCGTCGCTGGCGCCGCGCATCCTGCGCGATGGCGGCGCCGCGCTGTTCCACCACCCGGGAAACCGCCGAGTCGTACTCGGCGAGCAGCCCGCCCTCGAGCAGCGTGTCGTAGCGGGCGGCCAGCGGTACGGCGGCCAGGGCGGTGAGTCGCGCTTTCGTCAGCGCCGGACGCTTCGGGAGGGCGGCGATGCCTGCCTGCCACGCCGCGTCGCAGAACGGCATGCCGCTCCACGACCGTGTGGTTTCGTCGAGCTCGATGCCCACCGCGGGGATCAGATCGGAGCGCGACGCGGCGAAGCGTGACAGCACGCGCATGCCGGAGACGATCTTCCCCCACAGCACCTCGTCCAGGGGACACGGCGGCCCGGTAGTGTCGCCCGGCGTCTCGAGGTCTCTGGGGGCGACCAGCGGCAGCCAGCGCACACTCGTGGCCTGCAGCCGACCAGCGACCTGCTGCCATCCGGCGCGCAACGCGTCGCGCTCCCACCGCTGGCGATTCGCGGAATCGGCGAGCGGCGCGACGTGGGCGTTGGTGACGAGCAGGTTGAACGCGCCGATATCGAGGATGTTGGTGATCGAATCGAACGCCGCGATGCGCGCCGTGACGTTCACCTCCGGGGCGAGCCGGGGGAAATCGGTCAGCAGGGCGCGCACGCCCTGGCGCGTGATCCATCCGGGGAGTCCGGCCCCGGGCCGGGGCGTGGCGCGGTTCGAGCGGGCGAGACGCTCGGGCTGGACGCCTTCCGGCGGCGCCTGGCGCGGGGGCCGTGGCGCGACCGCAGCGGGACCACCGGTGAGCACGAGCGGCGCGCGCGCGCCGGCACCGGGAATGCGGGCCCACTCCGCGGGGCGTCGCGTCCAACGCGCGAGCGCGCGGAAGAACGTCTCCGACTGGCTGCCCGGCTCACCCGCGGCGCCCAACGCGGCGCGCGACGCGACGACCACGAGTCCGTTATCGACCCGCGTCGCGGCGATCGCCGCGGCCCCGGGGCGGCGCTGCAGCCGCAGCCCCGGTCCCTGGACGAATACCGCCGTTCCCACGCCGGCGAGGGTCTGGGCGTCGTCGTCCACCAGCAGCGGATTGTTGACGCCGGCGACGAACGGGTCGAATCCCGCTCCCCGCATTCCGGTCCCGATCCGCGGCTCGAGCGGCGGCGGAGCACGCGGCGTGCGCGCGCTGCGCAGCGCAAAGTCCCCGATGGTGATCCGGGCTCCAGTCCAGGAGAGCCAGCGATTCATGAGCCAGCGGTCGAGCGTCCCGCCACCCTCGGGCGGGTAGCCGAGCACGACGACGCCGCCGCGCAGCGTCCACTCGGTGAGGATCGCGAGGTCGCCGGCGTCGAGCGCATCGGAGGCGGCCGCGGGGCGGCGGCCGCCGAGAATGATGACGACGCGGTAGCGCTCGAGGTCGGCGCGCGTGAGGTGCGGATAGAAGCGGCGGTAGTCGACATGGTAGCCGGCGGCGTCCCACGGCCGCGCGGTGGTTTCCAATTCGACCGGTTGCGTGAGTGACTCGTCCAGCAGCAGCAGCCGCGTGGCCTGCGACTGGCACGCCGCGACCAGGAGCAGGCACAGCGGAGCCAGCCGGTTCAATCCCGCTTCGCTCCGTCGACGCTTGCGGCGCAACGAAACCCGGTGTTCCACAGCTGCTCGCGGTCGTCGGGGAGCATCACGCGGTAGGTTGCCGTGGCGATCTGCGGCAGGGAGTTGAACGCTCCGCCCTTGATCGCATGTCGGACCTGGCCGCCGCGCGTCACGCTGTCGGCGTCGACCCACTCCCAGGCGTTCCCCACCATGTCGAGCGCGCCGACGAACGAGCGGCTGAGCGGGAACCCGCCGACCGGCGCCAGGGTGTCGCTCGCGCCGGCAGCATTGGCGCGGCCCCGGGCCCATTGGTCGCCCCAGGGGTAGCGGCGGCCATCGCGGCCGCGGGCCGCGGCCTCCCATTCATCCTCCGTCGGCAGGCGGCGCCCGAGGGCCGCGCAGAAGCGCTGCGCCTCGCTCCACAGGATCCCGGTGGCGGGCCAGTCGTCCGGGGGGCGCTGGCGCCAGGGGGTCGCGATGCCGGCAGCCGTGACGTAGCGCAGATAGCTCGCGACGGTGACCTCGGTCGAATCGATATAGAACGCGGCGAGCGCGAGGCGGTGCGCCGGGCGGCCCGATCCCCCGCCCACGGTGTAGCTGTCTGCCGGGACCATGGCCATGCCGGCCGGCCGCACCAGTTGCGGCCCATGATCCCGGTGCACCAGCAACGTAGCAGTGATGACAGCCGCGACGAGGAGCACGGCGCCGACCACGAGCCGCCGCGGTTTCCGCTGCGGGGCGGCACGCCGCTCGACGGTCGGCGCGGCGAGTGTGTCGACAAAGGCGCGGGCCGACGGTGGTCGATCGGCGGGGACCTTGGCGAGTCCGGCGAGCAGCGCCTGGTCCACGTGGACCGGCACGTTGGGGCGGATGGTTCGCACGTTGCGGGGCGCGTCGACGAGGATGCGCGCGACGATCGCCTGCGCGTTGGGCCCCGTGAAGGGCGGTTCACCGGCGAGCATCTCGTACAGCACTGCGGCGAGCGCGTAGACGTCGCTGCGGGCGTCGATCCGGCGCTCGCCGCTTGCCTGCTCCGGGCTCATGTATGCCGCGGTTCCGACCGTCACGCCGGTGCCGGTGAGGGTCTTCCCTTCCTCGGACTCGGCGACGCTCTTGGCGATCCCGAAATCGGTGACGCGAGCGTGGCCGCCCGACAGCAGGATGTTGGCGGGCTTGATGTCGCGGTGGACGATGCCGTGCTCGTGCGCGTACTGCAGCGCGTCGCCGACCTCGGCGATGATGCGGATCGCTTCATCGAAGGAGATCGGTCCCTGGCGCGCGAGACGCTGCGCCAGGGATTCCCCTTCGACGTATTCCATCACGTAGTAGAGGAAGCCGTCGACCTCGTCCGCTTCGAAGAGGGGGACGATGTGCGGGTGCGACAGCCGCGCGACGAGCTGCACTTCACGCTGAAAGCGCTCGCTGCCGAGGTAGGCGCGGGTGGTCGGTGGGAGAACCTTGATCGCGACCTCCCGTCCCAGCTTCACATCCTTGCCGAGGAAGACCGCACCCATGCCCCCCTGGCCGAG
>DATFSB010000096.1:0-15717 GCA_035262825.1 Gemmatimonadales bacterium
GACTCGAGCCCGCGGCTGTAGAGCAGGAACGCCTGCAGGTCCCTGGTGGGCCGCTCGCTGATGGCGATGCTCTCGGCGGGCGAAATGGGAACGCCCGTCTTGGTCAGGAGCTGGAACACCACCGACTTTTCGAGATCGAACAGCTGCGACAACGCATCGCGGCCCGACCCGGTCGCTGCGATCTGGGCGTCGCCGGCGCGCACCATCGTCGCGTCGAGGCGGATGTTTGTGCCGGGCGCTTCCTGGAACTGGCCCTGCACGACCTGGCCCGCGCCAACGAGGTGCCCGGAGCGTGCGCCCGTCGCGGGGTCGACGCGGCCGCTCGCGGCCAGCTTCATCTCGTCGATCAGCGCCTGCAGCCGCTCGCGCTCCACGAGGCGCAGCCTGCGCACGTGCGACAGATCGCTCACCACCAGCGCCGCGAGGCCGCGCTCCAGCGGCCGCAACGTCGTGTCTTGTCCCGTATAGCGGAACGGGAACACCGCCACGGTGTTGGGATCGGGTGGCGTCCGCGACAGCTCCGTCTCGCGCGCCAGGGACGCCCGGGCGGAGGCGTGCAGCTCCTTGCGGGCGAGGAGCGTGAGACGGCCATTCAAGAGCCGGCCGACTTCTCCCGACGGTTTCGTGGCGAGCAACGTGGTATAGATGGTCCGCGCCGAGTCGAACTGCTCCATCCCCTCGTAGCTGAGCCCGAGGTATGTCTCGGCGACGCGATTGTTCGGCTGTTGAGTGAGCACGATGCCCAGGGCCTTGCGGGCATCGGCGAACCGGTTGGCGCCGTAGTACGCCTTGGCGAGACGCAGGTTGAGGTCGGGATCGGTGGGGTGCTGTGCGCGTTGGGCCTCGAGCGCGCTCAAGTCGGCGGGGCTGAGCTGCGTCGTGCCCACAGCGCCACCGGCACAAGCGGCGAGGGTCGCACCCAGCACCAGGGTGACCAAGACACCCAAGCGGAAAGGCCTCATCCTAGTCCTCTCTGGCGTAGCTGCCCAGGATAGCCGGCCCTGCAATCAGTCGGCCGTGACGCGACGGCGGCGGGGGCGGTGAGCGCGCTCACGCCGCGCAGGCGTCCCCGCCGGAGCCCGGCGCCACAGGGTCAGCTCGGACTGCGCCAGGAGACCGCCCAGGACCGCCCGGGTCCGTGCATCGAGCGGCATATCGAAATGCACGTCGAGACGGTACTCACCCCGGTCCGAACCCTGCCCACTCAACGCAAAACCATTGCCTTCGGGCTGCACGACGTCAACCGCGATATCGGCGACGCGCTTGAGCTGGGAATCGTCCATGGGCTTTAACCTCCTCCGCTAGCAAGAGATACGCCACACCCGGGGAGTGTCAAGACAGGCGGGGGAGGGCTACATTTGGGCACCACTCGAAAGGATTGTAACAGTTGGCTGGTGACGCGATTCAGATGATGGGGACGGTGACCGAAGTCCTCCCCAATACGACGTTTCGAGTCAAGCTCGAGAACGGGCACGAAGTCCTGGCCTACGTGAGCGGGAAGATGCGGAAGAATTACATCCGCATCCTCCAGGGAGATCGCGTTGCCGTGGACCTTTCCCCATATGACCTGACGCGGGGGCGCATCACGTATCGCTACAAGTAAGTCAGGTGGAGCTGCGAGGCCTCCGCATCGCGGCCACGGCCGACCAATCTTCCGAGGGCAGCACGTCGCCGTCGCCATCCGGACCCAGCCACCACTCGTCGAGACAGCCATAGCGGCTGCATTGGTCGCCCCGCAGAATACGCCGATACCGCAGCAGCCACAGCGCCTTGGTCCCGCGCCCGACGCCGGGCCCATCGGGACGGACGAAGAAGACGATGTTGACCGTGCCGTTGGCGCCAGTCAGTGACGAGTCGACGCGGACTTTTCCGATGTAGGCGCGGCGGTCGTCGCACGTCCCCATGATCGAGTGAATGAGCCCGCAGGGCGCCTCATAGCGCCAGTCGCGGCGGACATCGACCAGCGTTCCAACCACGATGGCGTTCGCCGAGCGGACGTCCTCGGCGAAGGGGACCCGGTCCGGGGGTGGCACGAACACGGGCGACGGAACCTCCGTTTGCTTGAGCCCCGCACATCCCAGCAACGCCAGTCCCAGCAGTCCACTGCACATCCTGATCACGCGACTCCCCCTTCTCAGCCGTCGCGCCACCTCTCATCCCGGCCGCGATTTCCACCTTACACGACGGTCTTGGAGGTGTCCGCACGGTCTGTGCCACGCAACCGGGTGTGTGATCTGGATGACGCGAAAGAGGTGAGGAGACGTCAGCGTCCGCAGGCCGCGAACAGCGCCTGTCCCGCGGCCTGGACGCTGTCCGAGGCGGTTTCCTGGACCAGGGTTTGCCCGCGCTCGGTCATGTATTCGGCGAACGTTCTCGCCGACACGGCGATCGCACTCCGTCCACCGCTGTCGGGCCGGACCTCGATTTCAAGCTCATCGACCATACGACGGAAGCGCACATCCGGCCGGCGGACGGTCTCGTTATAGCGCCGCGCCGTCAGGCGATGCGCCTCGACGTCGTACGACGTTTGGGTGTAGCCGATGGGAGTGATCGCGGCGCGGACGCACGCGTAGACGTCGGCAACGGGCTTCGGCGCCGCCATGGTCGTCGTCACGGTGTAACTCGCACTCGCGCAGGCAATCGCGAGTCCGACGAGGGCCAGAGCCCGGTTGCGCATCACATGACACTCGGATGCAGGAGGTCGAAGAAAAAAACGGAGCGGCCACAGACGTGCCGTGGCCGCTCCCAGCAGCAACTGCTCAGAAGAACAGCATCAGCCCGGCAGCCGGTGAAAACGAAGTGTTCTTCTTGGGGTTCGTCACCGTTTCTTTGCTCCACGAGTAGTCGAGCTCACCGACGAACTTGAGCGACCTGGTCCACTGATAGTAGACGCCGCCCGACACCAGACCGTTCTCGGTGTGGAAGACATCCGCGCCGCCAACCTGCTCATCCTGCGCGTTCTTCAGCACGTTGGCGCCGTAGCTCGCGGCAAGAGTCATCTTGCTCCCGCGCGGCGTGTAGGCAACCTGCCCGATGTAGCCGAACGTCGTCCGCAGGTCGTTGCCCCCGGTCACGCTGTGATTGCCCGTGCCGTTAGCGAATAGGAATGTCGTCCCGATTCCCTTGCCCCAGAACCCGGAGCCGACGATGCTGAGCTGATTGAAGCCCAGCCGGACGCCACCCGACAATCCGAATGCTGTGGCGCTGTTGCCGGCGATGTCCTTGTTGGTTTGCATCAAACCGCCCACCCAGAACTTGTGCTGCCGGCGGCTGAAGGTGATTTCGCTCTCGATGCGGGGAATCTGCAGTGAGGTGTAGGCGCCGTTGAAGGACGGATCGAACACCCCGATCGAGAACACCGTAGGCCGGTCCGCACGCGACGAATACGTCACCTGCGACACGAAATTCGGGTAGTTGTAGCCGAAGCCCATGCGTCCGAGCGTCGTACCACCGCCCAGCGGATTGCCAGCGGCTCCGATACCGAACAGCGTCTGGTCATTGAGGATGTTCTGTCGTCCGAACACGCCCAGCTCACGTCCCGCGAGAATCTGCCCCCACGGGCCGCCAATCGTCAGGAAGACCTGGCGCATGTCCATCTGCGCGCCGCTGCAGTCATGCACACCCCCATCGCATTGGATTTCCGGCGCAAAGCCGAAATGCACGCCGAGATTGAAGTTGCCTTCCTTGCCCTTGGCATCGAAGGTGGCGAAGGCGGGCAACAAACCCGTGCGGATGCGAGACGTTCCGGTTGGAGCCGTCCCCACCGCTGTACCCGGGCTGCCCACAGCGCCGGTGGAGTCCAGATGCTGATAAGCGAGGAAGGCGTTGACGTTCCCGGCGAACGAGAACGACCAACCGTTCGACATCTGCATGGTGAGGCCCTGCGCACGAGCGGATCCCGCAAGCCCGAGCGCCACGAACAGCAACGCTCCGAGAACTCGCCTCATGTCATCCCTCCGGATGAAGGTGGAAACCCCGCAAGGATGGACGTTTTTCTTTGGAAGGAAACCCCCCTGCCATTCCTGCTTATGAAATGCTAGTGCACACCTGCCAGGAAGGCAGGACTCCCGCGTTCAACGTTTCCGAGGCGTTGCGGTCAGCGACGGTCGCTCGGCACTCGCCACGACGACGAAGCGGATCCACATTCCGGCCATCGCATGCCCTGGCACGCCGCAAATGACCAGATAGGACCCCGCCGAGTCGGCAATGAACTTCATGTCGTCGCGCTCCGTCGATGTGAGCCCTTCCTGCAACCTGAGCGTCGCCGCCTCACGAAACGCCGGGGTCGCGGCACCAGTCATCGGCACCGGCCCATCGGGAATCACCTCGGCGGAATGGGACAGCATTCCGTCGTGATTGATGAAGTGGATGACGACGTGCCAGCCGGCGGGGACGGTGAACGTGAGGCCGCCGTCACCGAACCCGTTGAAGTTCAGGGCACCGTTCAACCCGGAAAACCCTGCGACCAGCTGGAACTGGACCGTCCTGGTGGGGACATCGCTCACGAGCCAGGTGGTGTCGACCCGGGGGAGGGAGTCCGACTGGGCGGCGAGCGCCCGCGCCAGGACTCCCAGCACCCCCAGAGCCGCGGCCTGCCTCACGCCCGGCTACTTCCCTGCCTTCGGCAAGCCGAAGATGAAGACAGCGTCGCCCAGCGCGTAGTGCAGCTGGAAGTTGCCGCCCGCGGCCACGGCGACGAACTCTTCACCGTCCATCGAGAAGACCGAGGGCGCCGCGTTCACGCCCGCGCCGCACTGGAATTGCCATAGGACGGCGCCGCTCTTCGCGTCGTACGCTTTGAACCAGCCGTTGCCCTCGCCGGTGAACACGAGGCCGCCGGCGGTCGCGGTAGCGCCGCCGATCATCGGCTGCTCCGTCTTCATCTGCCACATGATCTTGCCGGTGGCGAGGTTGACCGCGGAGACGTTACCCCACTGCCCTTCACCGGCAATCGCCACGAACGCGCTCCCCAGCCACAGCTTCGGCGGCGAGTAGGGAGCGGAGTGGGTGATGTAATTCATCGGCTGGTGCAGCCCCACGACGAAGGCAAAGCCGAGGGTGGGGTTGACGGCGATCGGCGACCATTCCGACCCGCCATTCGCTCCCGGCAGCATCCGGGTTCCCCCAGCGGAGGGCAACGCGAACATGTTTTCCTGGGGGACGAACGCATCGGAGCGGCGCACCAGCGCGCCGGTCGCGGCGTCGAGCACGTAGACCCACCCCGTCTTGCCGGCGTGCACGACGACCTTCTTTCCTCCGACCATCGCGATGACGGGCGGGCTCACGGCGTCGAGATCCCACACGTCGTGCGGCACCGTCTGGTAGCCCCACTTGAACTTGCCGGTGGTGGCGTCGATCGCGACGATGCCGTCGGTCCAGCGATTGTCGCCGGGGCGAATGCTGCCGTCCAGATCAGGGGATGGGTTGCCGATCGCGGCGTACAGCGTCTGGGTCTCGGGATCATACGCCGGCGTCATCCAGATGCCCCCGCCGCCGTACTGCCATGAGTCGGCGTACTTCTCCGAGTCGGCCTTCTCGGCGGCGACGTCGCGATGCAGATCGGCGCCATCCGGCGTCGCTTTCGCCCACACACCCCACCACCCGCCTTCCTGCGGTGAAGGAATCGTGTACCAGGTCCACACCAGGGCGCCGGTCGCGCCGTTGAACGCCTTGAGAAAGCCCCGGATGCCGTACTCTCCGCCGGAGGTCCCGATAATCACTTTGTCGCCGACGACGAGCGGGGCCATCGTCTCGGTGTATCCCGCCCCGGGGTCGCCGACCTGCGCCGACCATTTCTCGGTGCCGGTCTGCTGGTCGAGCGCGATGAGCATGCCGTCGAGTGTGCCGATGTAGACCAGCCCATTGGCGATGGCCACGCCGCGATTGTTCGGCCCGCAGCAGGCGACCGCGAACGACTTGGCGTCGGTCTTGTGCTCGTAGGTCCACAGCAGCTTGCCGGAGCGCAGGCTGTAGGCCTTCAGGATGTTGTTGGGGGCGACGGGGCTCGTGAGGTAGATGACCCCGTTCACGATCAGCGGCGTGGTCTCGAGACTCCCCAGCCTTTCGGTGCCGGTCTGGAACACCATGCGCGGCACCAGGTTCTTCACGTTCACCGTGTTCAGCGTCGTCAGCGGCGAGTAGCGGTTATTCCAGTAGTTCCCGCCGTACATCAGCCAGTCGCCCGACTGCTGCGCCTGAACCAACATGTCGTTCGTGACCGAGGCGTGGGGCGACAGCGCACTGGCCGAGCCCTGCGCGGCCAGCGGGGCGACCGAGAGACCCGCTGCCGCCACGACGGCACACCATCGAGCCGGATCCGTCATACGCACCTCCGAGGAAGTTCCGACTGCGGCGCTGCACCAGCTGGGCATGCCATGCACGGAATCGGCAGGGAGGGGCAGAGGACGCCGTCCCCGCGTTCCGGGACGTGGTCAACTTTCCTTACTACGTGTGGGTTGTACGGGCGTCAAGCGTTCACATGAGCGGTTTGGGACCGTCACCGGAGGTGAAGAGGATGGTGTGCGTTTCCCCTGCCACGTCGGACTGGACGATGTTGACCTGATCGGAGAACCGCTCGAACAGAAACGCGTTGCGCAGGCGCAGCCCCTCTCGTCGTTGAACGGGGACGGCCAATCGGATCCAGGTGACATCGGCAGCGCGCTCGGTGACGCAACGCGCAACTAGAAGGGTGGCTCCAGCAGCGTCGCGCAGCGACACCGCAGCCATCGCATACCGGCACGCCGCGGATTCGGAGCGGCCGCTGCCCGCGGGCGATCCCGGTACGCTCGTGACCGCGTCCACCAGGTCCTGCGTGAAGACGCGCACGGCAACCTCGAGCTCGCGACGGTCGCCGTGCCAGGTCACCGTCGTGAGTGTCGTGTGCAGCGGATGCGCCGGAAGAGCTGCCAACGCTCCGAGGAGCACCACTGGCGCGACGATCACCATGGGGCCCGTTGCGCTGCCCACCGCGTCGCCACCGCGATGACCGCTGCCGAAATGCCCACTACTCGCCAGCGCAGCGCAGTTCCCGCCACCCCTCGCTCGACGTGCTCGAGGACGTGGTCGATCGCGACGAAGGCCACCGCCGCGGCAGCGAGCACGAGAATCTGTCCCAATTCAATGCCCACATTGAATCCCATGAGCGGGACGGCGACCCGGGTCACGAACAGACTGCGCAGGTAGTTGGCGAACCCGGCGCCGTGCACCAGTCCGAACACGCCGGACAGGACCGGGCGGTACCGGCCACCCCTCAGGGTGCGGGTGCGATCGCGCACCACCAGGTTCTCGATTCCCGTGGCGACGATCGTCACCGGGATGAGAAACTCGATCCAGGCGGTCGGCAGGGTGAGCGCGTTCGTCACCGCCAGTGCAAGGGTGATCGAGTGGCCGACGGTGAAGGCCGTGACCACCCACAACGCGTTGCGCCAGTCGCGCGGGCGGTAAATCGCGCCTAGCGCCAACAGAAAAAGGATGTGATCGGCGGCTTCGGGATTCACGATGTGATGGAATCCCAGCTGGATGAACGCTAGTAGCTCGGACATGGGCAGTAGGGGTCGGTGGCGTGTGCCTCGCCGGAGTACTGCTGCGCGGCGACCCGGTGGCCGAGGCCGCGCTCGATCAAGGCCATGTGGGTGTACAGCATCGCGTCGCGCGTCCCGAGCGACAGCGCGTGCGCCATCGCGGGCAGCGCGTCGCGGTCCCGCCCCGACCGGTGCAGCGCCCAGGCGAGGAGATCCCAGCCGTAGATGTCGGGCCGCGTGCGAATCTCCGCCTCCACCTGGGCGAGCACGTCGGGCACGCGCAGCCCGTGATCCAGCAGGAAGAGGCTCCACACACGGTGGAAGCCGCCGGGCTGCGCGAACGTCACGGCTTCCATCGCGCGAACGTACTCCCCGGCCTGAGCCGAGTCGCCAAGGGCGGCGTAGGCGTCGCCGATGAGCCCGAGGGTCGCGGGGTCAGGCGCGATGGCGATCGCACGCTCGCCATAGCGAATCGCCTGCTGCCACTGCCCCCGCGCCCGTGCGACCCGCGCCAGGGCGGCGAAGAGCCGCGCGTCGTGCGGCGCCACCGCGAGGCCGGCGTGATAGGCGCGCGCGGCGCTCGACGGATGGCCTTCACGCAGCTCCAGGTCACCGACCCGGAGGTGAAACCAGGCGAGCTGCTCGCGCGGCATTCTGGGATTTGCCCGCGCACTGTCCAGCGCCGCTGTGAGGAGCCGCCGGGCTTCCTCGACCTGTCCCTGGAGCTCGAGCCAGCGTGCCAGTCGCGGCGCCACAGCCAGGTTGGCGCGTTGGGTGTACAGCGCGCCGAACATGACCCGGGCGGTATCGTAGTCGCCCAGCTCCATCTCGATCTCCGCGAGCGTTGCCCGCGCGGGAACGCTCGTCGAATCGAGCGCCAGCTGGCGCTGCGCGGCGGCACGCGCCTCGACGAAGCGATGCTCCGTCATCAGCGTCGCTACGAGCGTCGAATACCCCTTCATATTGCGCATCGCGCGGCTCGCCAGGGACGTGCGGGCCAGCTGCTCGGCGCGCACGACGTCGCTCGGGTCGCCGCGCTCGCGACCGCGCTGCAGGTGCAATGCGGCGAGCCGGGCCAGGTCGTAGGCGCTCGACGGGTCGCGCGCCAGGCGCCGCTCGAAAAAACCGATATCGAGATCGCGGATTCGCGCCTCATCGCCCAACGGCGCGCGCCGCGGCTCACCGGACAACGCCGCGGTGCCGAGCCACCCCGCCGCGAGCAAGAGGCCCACGGACAGGGTGACGACGGCCGGCTTCCGCACCACCGCTCGCATGCGTCTGACCTCAGTGCGCCGCTGCGAGGTACGGGAACGTCGGCGTGAACGGCACGTCGTTCGCATCGACGTGGTCATCGGACAGGCCCGGCGATGTGTTGTTCGGGTCGAGCAGAGCCCCGAAGATCGCCTGCAGACCAGCGGTCACGACGTCGTCGGTCAGTTTGCGCCCACCCCAACCGTTGGCGAGCGCCCATGTCAGCCAACCCGCCGATGCGGTGTCCTTGTCGGATTGCACCAGCAGCTCGTCCGGCAGAAGAACGGCGGCGAGCGTCTTTCCCACCGTGGAGTCGCGACCCGCGACGTTGTCGGCGAAGCCGCGGATGCTCGGCGTGAAGGTCGCGGCGTCGATCGTCGGTGTGGTCGATCCGTGGAACGCGTGATCGCGTTTCGCCAGGAACACCTCGGAGACGAGCGGGTTGCCGAGGCGCTGCACCTGATTGAACACGCGGCCGGTCGCGGGGGCGCTGGTTGTGTCGTCGCTGCAGGCTGCCGCCAGCAGGACCGCGAGCACGGCAGGGCCGAGCCGCCGGGAGAATGTCGTCCAGATCATCGCAGGACTCCTTGTGAGCGTTGTTCGGTTAGCGGCTGATCGTGGCCCAAACGCCGAAGTTCGGGCCGGCGCCGCCGGTCAGGTCGGCCAGCGGCAGCTCGATCACGATCGAGAGCACGTTGAAGCCGGCGAGGAAGTCGATGCCCGGTGTGCGCCACGCCGACGCCGTCGGCGTATCGGGCAGCTGCGACAGCGCTCCGGTGACCGGCTTGCGGTCGGGGATAATGCGGAAGAACTGCTCCAGGTCGATGAAGAACGGATCGTCACGCGGGCCGGCGTACACCTGAACACCGGAGCTGGAGCCGAGCGTGGTGCGAGTGGCGCCGCTGATCCGGGGCGTGGTCCGGGCGATCGTGTTCCCCATGGCACCTGTGACCGGCGGCGCCACAGGGCCGCGCACCTCGACCGTCTGGTCGGACCCAGCGCCGTTGAACGTCACCTGGATGACCTTGTCTTCGATGCCGTCGTGATTGGTGTCGATCTTGAACTGGTACAGGATGTTGCGATCGAAATAGGTCGTCGGCGTTTCAGCCGGCGTGAGGACGCCCCAGCTGTTCATGACCAGCACGACGCGTCCCGGTGTCGGGCTCGGGAACACGTACAGGTCGGTCATGTCCATGGATGGATTCAGCTCGACGTCGGGAGTGTCCTGGTGATCCGACGCCAGGGCGATCCCCACGCCGCCGGCGGCGCAGGCGAGAACGATGGCAGCAATCACGAGCCGTTTCATGAAGAGTCTCCTTCGACAAAAAGGACGACGGGCGTAGAGCACGAACATCGTCTCTACGCCCGTCGCGGCTCAGCGGATTGGAGGAGGGTTGTCTAGTCGGTGGGCCGCCACGCGCCCAGGAGCCGCGGCGTCTCAGTCGGCTGGGGTGATCCACCGCTTGGCTCCTCGGTGAGACCGCAGTTCTCCACGAAGCCCAACGCCGCGATCTGCCGGTCGACGGTCAGCACGACCCGGGCACGACCCTGATCGTCTGTGTTGAATGTGCCCATCGACAGCGGGGCATGGCCTTTGGCGATGGCCCACAGCTGGTATGTCCGACCCGCCGGCGCCGCCGGCAGATCGAACGCGAAGACGACGAAGCGGTTCAATGCGTGATTCCAGACGACCCGCGCCGACGGCGCCCGGTTGGTCCCGGCGAGTGAGACGACGTTCACGTCCGGTCCGGTGAGGAGCACGAGCGCTGCCGAGTCCGCCGCGTGCACCGAGTCCCGCACGGCGAGACTCCGCTCGAGGTCGTGGACGCGCGTCGTCAGCCGCCACGTCGCCACTCCGCCTCCCGCGGCGAGCAGCAGCGCGGCGGCAGCGGCGAGCCAGGGGAGCCGCGCCCGGGGCGCGATCTGAGGCCCTGCCCCGATCGGACGCACGCGCCGCGCCTCCGCCAGCACCCGGTCGCGCAGGGCGCTTGGCGGCTCCACGGTCGGCGCGGCGTGCGCCAGCGCCGCCACGACCTCCGTATAGACTCGCACATCGGCCCGGCACGCGTCGCAACCGGCGAGGTGTACCTCGAAAGCGCGGCGCTCCTCGGGTGTGAGGATGCCCAACGCGTAAGGCGCCGCCTGCTCCTGCCACTCGTGGGACGTCATGCCGCCCCCTCCAGCAGCGGGCCCAGGAGGCCACGCAGTTTTTCCATTCCGGTGCGGATGCGCGTCTTGACCGTGCCCAGCGGCCCGGCGAGGCGCTCGGCGATTTCGCTCTGCGACAGGCCCTCGAAGTAGGCCAGCTCGATCGCGGTGCGCTGCGGGCCGGGCAGGGTCGCCAGGGCCTGGGACACGAGCCGGCGCGCCTCGGTGCGTTCCACGCTCCGCGACGGATCGGTGCCGGCCGTCGTGATCGGGGCGGCGAGACCCTCATCGGAGAGGAGCGCCGCCCGCTCATGCGCGCGGACCCGCCGGCCGCGGGCCCGCACGGTGTCGAGGGCCCGGCTGCGGGCAATGGTGGCGAGCCAGGCGCCGACACTCCCCCGAGTCGCATCGAAGGACGCCGCCTGTCGCCACGCCTGCCCGAACGCGTCGACCACGACCTCCTCGGCGTCCGCAGGCTCGCGCACGATCGCCAGCGCCAGCGCGTACACCATCTTCCCGTACCGATCGTACAGGTCGCCCAGGGCAGCATCCTCCCCCGCGGCCATGCGACTCACGAGTTGTGAGTCGGGAACCGGGACATTCGGCAGCGTCGCCATCACGCTCCGCGGCGTGAGTGTCGCAAGCACCACATGCGTCCGAAGATGCCCGCGACGCCGGGGCTCGGCAACGGAACGCGGACGGTCTCGCTACCAGGAATACGCCGCTCGAGCGGGCGCGGATGTCGACGACGTAGTAAACTGGGGGCGTTGCCGAACCTCAACCGGGAGGTCGAGTGCAGCTGATCCCGAGTCGTCGCGCCGTCCTGATCGCCCTGCTGAGCCCGCTGGCGCTCCCCGCCTGCGGTGGCGCGCCGAAGCTCGATGGGGCGGTGTACGCCGCGCAGATTCCGGTTTACCCCAAGGCCAAGCTCCGCGACGTAGGCGGCGGCAACTATTACGACGATATCGGCGGCCCGGTCACCTTCGAGAGCAAGTCCTGGTTCTTCAGCTTCGATGATCGACAGCAGGTCGTGGTGTTCTACCAGCAGCAGCTCCCCAACGCCGCGCGTGAAGACGAGGAAGACGAGGTCCACTTCAAGTTCACCCCTACCGGAGCCGAAGACGGCGAGGATGTGTCGGTCGTGGTCCGCAAGGACGAGCTGCAAATCAGCGAAGTGGTGAAGCCGGGCAAGCGCAGAGCCTGACCCGCACCGAGCGGCGGGTCAGGATGGGTGATGCAGCAGGCGATTCCAGCGGATGCGGAAGGGGTCGCTGGCCACGCTCATATAGATGATCAGCGGCCGGCCCTCGATGTGCGATCGGGCGAGAAATCCCCAGTAGCGGCTGTCCCAGGAATCGTCCCGATTATCGCCCATCACCCAGAAGCTGTCGCGCGGCACCACAATCGGTCCCCAGCTGTGCGGTGTCGGGTGGTAGTGCTGGGGGTCGGATCCCACATAGTGCAGCAGCTGACGGCTACGCATCTGCGCCAGTTGTTCAGCGGTCCCCTGGCTCGCGCCGTCCGCGAGATGCAGCGCGTACGGCTCCTCGAGGCGATGGCCGTTGCGAATCAGCGTGTCGTTGACCATCTGCAACGTGTCGCCGGCGACCCCGAGCAGACGTTTGACGACATCGAGGTTGGGGGTGGAGTCTTCCATCGAACGGAAGATGACGATGCCGTCGCGCTGCGGCTCGGCATATCCCGGCAGGCGCCAGAAACGCCAGCCGGTGAACGGCACCTGGAACTGGCCGCCGTATCCCGTTTTGTCGACGAACAGGAAATCGCCGACCAGCAGCGTGTTCTCCATGCTCGGGCTGGGAATGCGGAAGGCTTCCACGACATACGAGCGCAGCACCAGCCAGATCGCGACCGCCACGACCCCGGCCCTGCCCCATCCCCGCAGCTCGTTGGAAACGCGGTCCGAGAGCTTCACGGCTTCTCGACCCAGTCGGCGATGAAGATGTTGGTCTCGTGGGGAGCCGTGCCGTGCCGGTTGGAGGCGAAGACCAGCTGCTTGCCGTCCGGGGAAAACATCGGAAACGCGTCGAATTCCGTGCTCGTCGTGACTTGCTCGAGCCCCGTACCGTCGAGGCCCACCAGGTAGAGGTCGAAGTTCCGCGAATCGGGCTGCTTGAAGTTGGACGCGAAGATGATCCGCTTGCCGTCGGGCGTGACGTAGGGCGCAAAGCTCGCCCCGGCGAGGTGCGTCACCTGGTGCTGATTCGAGCCGTCGGCGTTCATCACCCAGATGTCCATTTTCACGGGGCGGACGACGTTCTTCCCGATCAGGCCGCGATAGTCGGCGCTGTCGGCCGCCGTTGCGGGATGGAAGGCACGGTACACGATCAACTTGCCGTCGGGAGACCAGAAGGGACCGCCGTCGTAGCCAAGGGTGTGCGTCAGCTGCTTCAGGTGGGTGCCGTCGGTCCGCATCGTGTAGATGTTGAGGTCGCCGTTGCGCAGCGAGGTAAAGGCGATTGTGCGCCCGTCGGGAGACAGCGTCCCCTCAGCGTCGTACCCGGGATTCCTGGTCAGCCGTTTGGCATGCGCGCCGCTCGAGTCCGCCACATAAATGTCGTAGTCGTACAGCGCCCACACGTAACCCTGCGAGTAATCGGGTCGCGGCGGGCAGGCGGCGCCGAGGTGCGCGGTCGATGCGTAAAAAATCTTCGCGTCGCGTGCAAAGAAATAGCCCCAGGTGGTCCGGCCCTGACCGTTCGACACACGGTGCAGACTGGAGCCGTCGATGTTCATGACGTACTGCTGGTCGCAGCCGGAATCGGCGGGAGGCGTGCGTTGAAAGATCAGCCGGCGTCCCGAAGCGGAGAAGTAGGCTTCCGCGTTCTGACCGCCGAACGTCAGCTGGCGGATGTTCGTGAGATGGACTTCACCGGAGTCCGGCGCGATGACGACAGCCTGTTGCAGTGCTGCGCCGAGCACTAGAAAGTTGAGCATAGGCCTCGCAAGCTAGGCGAGCGTCAGCATCGGGGCAATCGCTGACAGCCGACAGCTGATAGCTGATAGCGCCTCTCCCGACTTACATTGCTGCCTATGTCCGACCCCCAGTCCCCACGCCGCCATCCCCCACTGCTCGACGGCCTCGGCAAGTTGTGCGTCGAAGGAAAGCAGGCCGCCGAGTATCTGTGGCAGGTCCCCGACGACCATGGCGTCCGCCAGCGCATCATCGAGATCCTCGATCAAGTGGAAACGGAGAGTCGCGGGCAGGGGCGGCGGGAAATGCCGCAGGTCGCCGAAGAGCTGAAGATCGCCGCCCGTGCGACCCCGAGTCCCCAGCAAGTCGACCTGCTGGTCAACGGTTTCGACCGGCTGCTGCATCTGTGGGAGGCGGCCAAGTCGGGCCTCTTGTGAGCGCAACCGCCGCCCCGCCCGCGACCGATCTGCTGTGCATCAACACCGTCCGCGCCCTGGCGATGGACGCGGTGCAGCAGGCGGATTCGGGCCATCCTGGGACCCCGATGGCGCTGGCGCCGCTGGCATGGGTGCTGTGGCAGCGCCACTTGCGGGTCGATCCCGCGGACCCCGCCTGGCCCGATCGCGACCGCTTCGTGCTCTCCTGCGGCCATGCGTGCATGCTGATGTACGCCGCGCTGTATCTCACGGGCTTCGATCTCTCGCTCGACGACTTGAAGCAATTCCGCCAATGGGGCAGCCGCACACCGGGCCACGTCGAATACGGCGTCACACCGGGCGTCGAAGCCACGACCGGCCCGCTGGGGCAGGGCGTCGGCAATGCGGTGGGAATGGCGATCGCGGAAGCCCAGCTGGCGGCGCTGTTCAACCGGCCCAGCCACGACATCGTCGACCACCGCACCTATTTCATCTGTTCCGACGGCGATCTGATGGAGGGGATCAGCCACGAAGCGGCATCGCTGGCCGGGCATCTCAAGCTCGGCAAGTTGATCGGGTTCTACGACGACAACCACATAACGATCGACGGCTCGACCGACCTGGCGTTCTCCGACGATACGGCGCGTCGCTTCGAGTCGTACGGCTGGCATGTGCAGCGCGTCGCCGACGGGAACGATACGCAGGGGCTCGACGCCGCGACTCAGGCCGCGCAGGCCGTCACCGACCGTCCCTCACTGATCATCGTCCGCACCCATATCGCCTTCGGCAGTCCCCACAAGCAGGATAGCGCCGAGGCGCACGGGGCCCCGCTCGGCGTCGACGAAGTGAAGCTCACGAAGCAGGCGCTCGGCTGGCCATCGCTCGAGCCGTTTTACGTGCCCGAGGAGTCGCTGGCGCGCTGGCGCAGCGCGAAGGAACGCGGTGCCCGGCTCCATGCCGACTGGCAACGGCGGTGGGACGCCTACCGCGCCGCGTTCCCCGATCTGGCGCGTGAGCTGGAGCGTCGCCTCGCAGGGCGGCTGCCGGACGGCTGGGACAGCGCGTTGCCGACGTTCGGCGCCGCCGACGCGCAGGCAACCCGCGCCGCATCGTCCAAGGTGCTCAACGCCATCGCGCCGAAGCTGCCCGAGCTGATCGGCGGCTCGGCGGATTTGACCGGTTCGAACCTGACCTACATCAAGGGTTCGGGCGACGTCAGCGCCGGACGCTGGAACGAGCGCAACTTCCATTTCGGGGTGCGCGAGCACGCCATGGGCGCGGTGCTCAACGGCATAGCCTACCATCGCGGCTTCATTCCCTACGGCGGCACGTTTCTGATCTTCTCCGACTACATGCGCCCCGCGATGCGGCTCGCGGCGCTTGCGGAGCTCAAGACCATCTATGTGTTCACGCACGACTCGATCGGCCTGGGCGAGGACGGGCCGACCCA
>DATFSB010000097.1:0-12248 GCA_035262825.1 Gemmatimonadales bacterium
GAGATCGGAGAGCCACCGCGTACCGCGCCCATCGCGATGCGCTTCGCGCAGGCTCTGCACGCTGCCGAAGGCGAGCACCGCCTGGCGGTGGGCCTCCCCCGGGGTCATGCCGTTCGCGATGTTCTGCTCGGTTTGCAACGCGATGTGGTGAGCGATCTCGTCGTCGAGCGCGCGATTCATCCGCCCGGAACGGAGCACCGACGCCAGGGCGTACCGCAGCTTGCTGAGCAAAGGACCTCCTTCAGGTCGTTTGCAAGACCCAGGTGACGGCGGTGACGTACTGCTGCCACGCGGCGGTCTCGCTGCGCAGCAGGCGCTGCCCTTTCGGGGTGAGACGGTAGAAGCGGGCGCGACGGTTGTTGTCGGTCGCGCGCCATTCGGCGTCGATGGATCCGCTGCGCTCCAGGCGTTGCAGCGCGAGGTAGAGGGAGCCCTGGTTGATGCGCAGCGTGGCGCGGGAGAATTGCTCGATGCGCTGCGCGATGCCCCAGCCATGCATCGGCTCGAGGGCCAGCGTCTTCAGCACCAGCAGGTCGAGGGTGCCACGCAGCACATCGGGTTGTTCGGCCGGCATTCGTCTCCTCCCGGAATCCAGTAGAAGGATGCCGCCGGCCGGCGGGAGCGTCAAGGCGCCCGCGATGTGACATCAAGGATCTTCCGCCGGCGGTCCGGGAATCTCTGGCGGTTCGTCCGAAACACTAGGCCGGGAATCGTTTCAGCCGGCGTACCCCCAGTCCGAACGCCGCGGCCCCAACGCCGACTCCGGCGCTGAAGATGATCCAATGAAAGGACGGCGGCTCGCGTCCAGCGAGCGCCAGCCGGTAGTCCAGCATGAACGAGAGCAGCACGATCGCGCCGCCGAGGATGGCGAGCCCCCAGAGCCAGGGAGCGAACCGTAACCGGGCGCCCTGCCCTTTCATGCGCAGCAGGACGAGAGCCCCCGCAACGAGGCCGAGACTGATGATGACCGGCGCCAGAACTGGCGCCGTCCACGGCACCGGAATCAGGAACAGGACGTCCCACGAGAGGACCGAAACCGGCCAACCGATGAGTATCCGCAGCCAGACGTAGTAGAAGATGTCCCAGACGCCGAACGCACAGCTGAACCAGAGGAACCGCTCCCAGGTATCACGCCCCGCCAGGGCCCCCACGGCGATCAGCATGACGATCGTGGCAGCTTCACGGAACGCTTCGACGACGGGGATCGCGCCGACGGCGGCGGTCGGCGTCGAAACGGCCGGGTCGCCGGGAGCGAGGATCTGCCGCAGATAGACCACCACGGCGGCCTCGAGAAAGGCCATGGCGATTGCGTAGACGACCACCCACACCGTCGCTCGTTTCATAGCTCAAGAATAGTGTGTCGCAATAGCGCCGACCGTGGCGCAAAAACGCCCTAGGCAGAATGACCTTCAGCAGTGACCTTGAATGGGTCTACAGGAGGTAGGGGGCCTTGTCCGGGGAAGCGACCGAGGCGCGGCAACGGGAAGTCTTGCGCCAGGCGAGCGTCGCGCTGCAGGGCCGTGTGGTCACCCTGTGGACGGTGTCGTCGCACGCCGAGGTCGTTCCCATGCTGTCGAGCCACGCCACGGCAGCTTCCCCCACGACGGCGCTCGACGTCGACGGCACGTTGCGCCGCTGGGGCGCTTACATCATTGAAGGCAGCCAATGGGTGGGGTGCCGACTCGACGACGACGGGCGCTGGTGCGTCGCCCCGGTCCGCACCCACCCGGCGGCGCCGCCACCCGCGGGAGTGGAGCGGCGCAGCCGCGAGCGGATCACCCTGGAGCTCGCCGGGCTCTGCATGGGACTCGTGGAGCGGCCGGCGCTCGCCGGCTCGCGGCGCCTGCCTCAGGCAGAGGCCCTCATCGAGCTGGCCCGCCACCCGAGCGTCGTGGCCCACGAAGTCGCCGGTCCCCTCACCGCGACGCTTTTTGCCATCGAGTCGTGCCGCGAGACCGTCGGCCAGGCCGCCTCGCTGGATCCGGCCTCCCGGACCGACATCCTGGACGGTCTCACGTCGATCGCCGAGGGGTGCGAGCGCGCGATCGAGTATCTGCGCTCGGTGCAGGATCGCGCCCGCGGAACGCTGGCCCGCTCCGAGCGCTTCGATGCCGTCGCCGTCATGCAATCGTGCGTCACGCTGGAGCGACCGCTCGCGAAGAAGCGCGGCGTAACGCTCAGCTGGGAGGCGACAGCGACCGGCGTCTACCTCCAGGGCGACCCGAACGCGCTGTACCGCATCCTCACCAACCTGATTCACAACGCCGTCGATGCGTCTGCCGGGCAGCACGGGACGGTGACGGTCCGCCTCGAGCCGGACGGCGCCGGCCTGCGCCTCACGGTGCGCGATCAGGGCCCGGGGATCGCCTCGGCGCACCTCGACCGGATCTTCGAGCCGGGGTTCACCACCAAGCCGCTCGGCGCCGGTTCGGGCATGGGGCTCACGGTGGTGCGCGAGACCACGCGGCACATGTTCGGAGGAGAGGTCACCGTCGAGTCGTCGCCCGGCAAGGGGACGGTGTTCACCGTTATGCTGCCGATCCCGCGGCAGCGCGTGTCCGGGCCGCAGACGTTACCATCCTGACGTGCACAGCCGCATCGTACTCCTCAGTGCGCTGATCGCGTTAGCCGGCTGCAGCGGCGATTCGCCGACGTACACCCCGATGGGCGGCAACGCCTGCATTCCGACGGCCACGCAGGTGTGCATGATGGGCAACAATTTCAGTCCGGCGAACCTCACGATCGGCCACGGAACGACCGTCACCTGGAAGAACGGCGACCCCCGTAACCACACGGTTGGAAACGCCACCGGCTCCGCCGATACGTACACCAGCGGCTTCATAGCGTCGGGTGGGACATTCAGCCATACCTTCGCGAACCCGGGGACCTACGCCTACTACTGCGGCATCCACGGCGCCGACGGGAACCCGCCGACCGGAATGCACGGCACGATTACGGTGAATTGAGTCGCGGAGGAGCTGCTCTCTCAACCCGTGCGGCCAAGGAGCCGCAACTGTTCGGACTTCAACTCACTGTAGGAGTGGTCGGCATAGGCGGCGATGTCGGTGTAGGGGAAATCGATCACCGGATAGAGCTCAGAAAAATCGTTCTTCTGCCATTTGTGGATCAGCGCTTTGGTCACTGATACGTGCGCCACGAGCGTCAAGAGCGGCTCAGGGATGGTCTGTTCCCGCAGCAGATGCGCTTTGTGGATGATCAGATCGCTCAACTCCTGTTCGAGCGGAGCGTACACGGCCACGACCCAGGCATAATTCTCCTGCCACTCCTCCGGCGTCAGCTGCCGACCCTCCTCATACACCTGCTTCCTGCCGAACTTCGAGAGTTGCGCCTGATACGCGATCGCGATCGTTCGCGTGATGATGAACAGCGGACCGTAGAACTCGTTGAGTCTGCGATTCACCAGCTCCAGTCGAGCCTGATGTCGCGTGAGCCGCAGGTTATTCCAATAGGTGAGGAAGTACCCGATGACGGCGATGGCCGCCGTCACGACCAACGGTGTGACGCTGACGTTCAAGGAGCGGTAACGGCTTTCACGGCTGCGCGGGCCAGCGCCTCGTTGACCGTCGCTCCTTCCGCCTCGACCACCCGGCCACTCTTGTGTTCCAGAATGACGTGCCCGATGCCCGGTTGCGACCAGCGCGAACCCGTGGCGCGCTCGTGGCGCCAGGTCCACCCGCGCCGGCTCAACTCATACTCTACATTCAGCGAGGCGCCCTTGCCGTCGGCGAAATACGCGCACTGCGCCCACGCCTTCCCCGGCTCGCGGCAGACGATGTCCGTTTCTCGCGTCCGGATGTTCTCGCGCTCCTCGACCTCGAGGTTGAAGAGATAGCGCGCGATCATCGCGTCCAGTTGGCGTCCCGACGCCGTGTCGGGATTCACGCGGTCACCCGAGGATCGCCGCATCAGTTCCCCACCGCGTTCAGCGAATCCGCGGAGCGCAGGAATTGCCGCACCACGCGCACATTGGCGTCGCGCGCATCCCAGGGCGTGATGTGCGCGGAGCCCGCGAGCACCTCGTAGCGGGCGCCGGGAATCGCGCCGGCGTGCGCGCGGACCAGCTCCGGTCCGACCTCGTCGAACTCTCCAACGGTGACCAGTGTCGGTGTGTGAATCTGCGGCAGCAGCGACGTCACATCGTACTGCTTCAGCGTCCCGGTGATCGTGAACTCACTGGGTCCCTGCATGTACGTGTAGATACGGTTGTTGAACGTCGCAAACGAACTGTCCAGATCCGCCTGGACGGGATGCCGAAAGACGTACAGACCGTAGAACTCGTTGATGGCGTTTTGATACGCCGGCGCATCGTACTTGTTGGTCGCCTCGGCGACGCGTACCGCCTGCTGCGAGGGTTTCGAGATCGTCGCGAGCAGCTCGCGGGCACGCCGCTCGTACGCCGGGATGTCGAACACCGGACTGCCGAACGTGAGCGACGCCACCCGGTCGGGGTGTGCCCGGTAATACTCGAGCGCCAGAATGGTGCCCCAGGAGTGGCCCAGCACGTGCCACTTCTGGATCCCAAGGTGGGACCGCAGCGAATCGAGCTCGCGCACGAAATGCGCGATGGTGAAGAGCGTCGTGTCGGACGTGGTGTCCGACTTCCCCCCGCCGAGCTGGTCGTAGCGCACGACGATGCGCTCGTCGCCCAGGTCCTCGAACGCCTTGAGGTAGAAGCTCGAGAACCCCGGACCGCCATGCAGCAGCACGAGCGGCGTGCGCCCTGCCGTGCCGGACACCTTGTACCAGATCCGGCCGCCGTTCACGGCGAGCCGCCCCTCGCCGAGTGGCGGTGGAGCTGCGGCGCGGTTGCAGGCGGCCAGAGCGAGCAACGAGAGCATTGCGTATCGAGCCATGACGACCTCCCCCGGGACAAAGCATAACCCCGCCCGAGCGGCTGGCGCCAAGTCGAGCGGGGTCGGGCCCCTTAAGGGGGCGAGCGCGAGGAAGACGTAGGCCCCTTTTCAATGGCCGTTGACCGCCGCCCGCGCCGCGTCGCGCGGAGAGCCGCCCCACTGGCGGCGCCACGCCCGGCGCAGCTGGAGACCGGACGAGAAGCCGGCCACCTCGGCGGCGCGCGAGATCGTCGCGCCGCATTCGATCGACAGTCGTGCGCGCTCGAGGCGGATCAGTCGCAAGTAGTGTAACGGCGAAATGCCGGCATGGTCCATGAACAGCCGCAGCAGGTGACGCTCGGTCGCGTGCGCCACCGCGGCCAGCGTCGCCATGTCCCAGTCGCGCTCCGGCCGGGTGACGATGGCGTCCTGCACCCGGTGCACGGCGGCGTGCAGGTGGCGGCGATGCACCAGGAACGGCGACAGCTCGGGGTCGCGAGGCGAGCGCCGCAGATACACCACCATGTCCTCGGCGACGCTCGCCGCCAGCGCCTCACCGCACTCCTCGGCGATCAGGTGCAGCGCGAGATCGATGCCCGCCGTGATCCCGGCGCTCGACGCGAACGCCCCGTCGACCACGAACACGCGATTGTCGACGACGTGCGCCCGCGGCGCCAGCGCCCGCAGCGACTGCAGCAGCTCGTGGTGCGTCGTGCAGCGACGCCCGGCCACGAGACCCGCACGCGCCGCGAGCAGCGCCCCCGAGCAGATCGCCAGCACGCGATGCGGTGTGTCACCGGCGAGGACCGACTCGCCCAGACGCTTGAGCCACTGCGCGATCTCGGCGATCGCCGGGGTGACACGGTCGAGGTGCGCCGCCGGTTGACCCACCAGCACCACCCAGGTCGGCGAATCGAGCCGCGCCGGCAGCGGCTCGAGGCCGGCCAGCGCAAGCCCGACGGAAGTCGGCGGCGTGGACACGGGGCCGGCGTAGCGCAGCCGGAAGCGCGGCTGCTGGCCGCGCCGCTCGCGATGCAGGTTCGCGAGACGCAACGCCTCCGCGGGCCCGGCGACATCCTGCAAAAGCGAGTACGGGGCGATGACGAACAGGCAGTCGATCAGGTCGGAGCGAGCGATCATTTCAGGACATGACCTCCCGCTCGAACATTAGAGTGCACGCACTAGAAACGCCACGCCATTGTTCGAATCACGTCCGAAACTGATCCAAACCTGTCGGACCTGGACGCCGACAAGCCACGACACCGGCCCTAGGTTCGCGCGCATGGTCACCCATCGACATGCAACCCCCGGCATCGCCCTCGCGCTGCTCATCGTCTGCAGCGCGATCGGCTCGCTGCGAGCCCAGCGCCTGGAACTGGGCGTCGACCCGAGCGTCGCGCCCGGCGACGACTTCTTCGCATACGCCAATGGCTCCTGGCTCCGGAACACGGTGATTCCAGAGGGCATGGAACGCTGGGGCGTGCGCAACGAGATCAACGAGCAGACGCGCCGTCAGATCGCTACGCTGTTGGACGCGGCGGCCGCGGCACCGCGCGGTTCTGCCGCGCGCAGCGTCGCCGACTTCCGCGCCGCCTGGCTGAACGAAGCCGCGATCGAAGCGCGCGGCATCGCCCCGCTGCGACCGTATCTCGACAGCATCGATCGCGTGCGCGACAAGGCTGCCCTGACTCGTTTGCTGGGCCGGTGGATCGGTAGCGACGTCGATCCGCTCATCTACGGGATCTACCAATCGTCGCGCGTTATCGGATTATCGATCGAGCCCGGGATCAACGGAGAGAAGACCTACCCAGTGTTTCTGCTGCAGGGTGGGCTCGGCCTTCCCGATCGCGACTACTACCTCAGCGCCGACTCGAGTAAGCAGACACTGCGCATCAAGTACCAGACTCATGTCCGCCGCATGCTGGCGCTCGCTGGATACGATCACGCCGACGACCGCGCGGCAGCGATCGTGCGACTCGAGACTTCCCTGGCCCAAAGCCAGGCGACGCTGGCCGTCTCCGCAAACGACCACAACGCCGATCACCGTTGGACTCACGCCGACTTCACGCGCCAGGCGCCGGGGATGGACTGGCATGCCTTCTTCGCAGCCGCAGGCCTGGGCGATCAGGACACGATCGCCGCCTGGCAGCCAGGCGCCATGACGGGTTTGGCTGCGCTCGTCGCATCGGAGCCGCTCGAGACCTGGAAAGACTACCTGCGCATCCATCTGCTGGACGAAGAGGCCGACGTGCTGCCGCGCGCCTTCGCCGAGGAGGCGCTCGTGTTTCGCAGCGTGGTGTCGGGGAAGCCGGCACTGAGCCGAGCCGAGCGGGCGCTCGCGGCGACCCAGCAGGCGCTGGGCGACGCCATCGGGAGGATGTACGCGGAGCGGTACTTCTCTTTCGCGCAGAGGGCGCGCGTCCAGAGCATCGTGGCCAATGTGCGGGCGGCGTTCATCCGGCAGGTGGAAGCGACGCCGTGGATGTCGCCTGCGACGCGGACGATGGCGCTGTCGAAGCTGCGCTCGCTCTATGTCGGCATCGGCTACCCGGAGCATTGGGATGACGACACTGGCCTGAGCGTCGATGCGGCGGATGCGCTCGGCAATCACCGCCGCGTGCTGGATCGCGACCGCCGCCGCACCCTCGCGCGTTTGGGGTCTCACGTCGACCTGACGCGCTGGTGCATCGCGCCGCAGCAGGTGGGCGCGGTGCTCGTGTTCCAGCACAACGCCTACGACTTCGCGGCCGGCCTGCTGCAGGCGCCGAAATTCGACTCGACGGCATCGGACGCCGCGAACTACGGCGCCATCGGCGCCATCATCGGGCACGATATCAGCCACTACGTCGACGTGCTCGGCGCCGACTACGACACCGTCTTCGCGGAGCGGCATTGGTGGACGCCTGAGGACATGACACGGTTCCAGGCAGCGGCCGATCCGCTGGTGCGGCAGTTCTCCGCCTATCACCCCTTCCCCGACCTCGCCGTGAACGGCAGCCTGACCCGCACGGAGAACGTCGCCGACCTGGCCGGCCTGACGGCGGCGTTCGCGGCGTATCGCCTCAGCCTCGGCGACCGCGTCCGCGACAGCGCGTTGGTCCGGGAGCAGGACCGCCAGTTCTTCCTCGGGTGGGCGCGCAGCTGGCGGGTGCGGATCAGCGACGCCGCCATGCGCGCCCAGCTCACCTCGAACGATCACGCGCCGGAGATGTACCGCGTCAATACCGTGCGCAATCTGGACGCGTGGTACGACGCCTTCGACGTGCGCCCCGGTCAGGCTTTGTATCTCGAGCCCGCGGCCCGGGTGCGCGTGTGGTAGCGCGCAGCTGAGCGATGCGCATCACCGTCTGCGAGCTGCCCCATGAATCGGCCTCCCTGCGAGAGGCGTGGGCCGGGCTGTGCGAGCATACGAAGCGGCAGGCGGCAGAGCTGGTGCTGCTGCCCGAGTGCGCCTTCGCTCCGCCGCTGTGGGAGTGCTGGCCGTTCGACTACAGCCGCTGGGAGCATGCCGTCCAGCTCAGCGAGGCCTGGCTGGCACGCCTGCCCGAGCTCGGAACCGAGTTTGTCGTCGGTACCAGGCCGGCGGAAGTCGGCGGACGCCCATTCAACCAGGGTTTTCTGTGGTTCCCCACATCCGGCGTGGTGCCGCTGCGGCGCAAATACTTTCTTCCCGACCAGCCCGGCAACTGGGAGGCGCAGTGGTTCGATGACGGCGACCCGATGTTTCCGGTGTTCCGCGCGGGGCCGCTGTCATTCGGGCTGAACATCTGCAGCGAGCTGTGGGCGCTCGAGACCTACGGGAACTACGCGGGGCACGCCCAGGTCGTGATGTCACCGCGGGCGACCGGCGCCGGCACGTACGCCAAGTGGCTGGCGGCGGGTATGGTGGCCGCGGTGCGCACGGGAGCCTACAGCGTGTCGTCCAATCGGGTGGACGTGACGGGCGCGTGCGGCGGGCGCAGCTGGGTGATCAGCCCGGAAGGCGAGATTCTGGCGTTGACGACGCCGGCAGCCCCCTTCGCCACCGTCGACGTCGATCTCGTCGCGTGGCAGGAGACGCGAGCGGGCTACCCGCGCTACGTGTTCACGCGGGGGACGATGGCAACCCTTTGATGGTCATGAACGGACGCATGCCAGTGTCTATGACGCACGCGCCACCTGCTCCCCTCGATGGCCAGCGCCCCGACAAAGCCTGCAGCGGGTCTCAGGCTATAGATCGACCACGCACGATGGAGGCGACGGCCCGAGAAGCTCGGCAACGGCATGGCCAGACCCTCGCCGCGCGCTTTCACGTACGCCTCCTTCTTGGTCCAACACGCGAGAAAAGCCGCGGCGTAGCGGTGGGCGGGTACGCTCCGCAAGTTCTCAACGTCAGCCGCTGAGAAGCAGCAGCGCGCGATTTCGTCGTAATCGAATTGCGGGCGGATGTATTCGAGATCGACCCCGATGTCGGCCCCAGCGACGATTGCGATGAGGGCGAGACCGGCTGAGTGGGAGAGGTTGAAGTTGAGCGCGCTGCCGAGCTCCGGGCCCAAGGAAGGCTTGCCGAACTCGTTGTATACGAACCGGATGTGACCCGGTTGGACTGCGAGGTAGCATCCCAGAACCTCCCGCATGGCTCCGTGCGCGACGATGAAGTGTTGCCGGTCTCGCCCGAATCGCAGACGGGCGCTGCGATTCCGCTCGTCACCCGAGAGGGTCGCGTACAGCCGGGCGGTTGTGTCACGCGAGACGTCCAGACTGACGCGCCACGTGTGCGCTTCGCCGGCGTCCAATGTCGGCAACATCAGCTGCCAGTCACGCGGCCAGGGTCGGCCAGCGCGACGAGCACTTCGCGCGGACCCTCGAAGGGGTCCCTGGCGTGAGCGGTGCGGATGTTGTCCACCAGCAGCAGATCGCCGGCTTCCCACTTCTCGCGCACCGTGTGCGCGTCGTACACCGCGTTGATCGTCTGGACGATATCCGCGCCGACCGGTGAACCGTCCCCGAAGCAGGTGTTGAACGGCAGCCCGTCCTCCCCGTAGACATCCACCAGGTATTCACGCAGCTCCGCGGCCATGGTCCACTCGTTCAGGAACGCGATCTGATTGAACCAGCAGCGGTAGCCGGAGAGCGGATGACGCAGAATGGCGCGGCGCCGCTGGCGCGTGCGTAAGACGCCCCCCTCCCCCCACTCGAACTCGATCTCGTTGGCGCGGCAATAGCGTTCCACCGCGTCGTGGTTGTCCGTGCCGAAGGCGTCGCCGACGGAGGCGCCGATGTCTGCGTGATAGTTGCGGACCAGCAGCCAACCCACACGCTCGCAGCGCGCGACCAGCTCGGCCGGCAGCGCCTGGAGCACCGACGCCGAGTCCGCCAGCGGCGTTGCACCCCCGTGCTTCGGGGCGGCGAGGCACGCGAACAACATCAGGCCCGGGACCTCGGCCGCGTAGCTGAGCTCGTGGTGCATGCACATCGGCTGGTTGGGCGGCCACTTCGACGCCGAGTACACGCCGATGCTGTAACGCCGGCGCGTCGCGAAGGCCTCCCGTTCGATCATCAGATTGCCCAGCTTCCGAAACACCGCCTCGGTCTGGGACAGGTCGAAGAGGCTGAGCCCGCGTACGAGGAGCGCCCCATGCTCGGTGACGGCACGGCGCAACAGGTGGCGGTATTCGGCCGCCCAGCACGCCGCGTCGTCCGCCGCCGCGACTCGCAGCAGCGGCGGCTTGCCGAGCTGCAGTTCCACGCTGAGCGGCGAAGTCCGCAGGGGAGAGGTCATGTTCGGGTCGCTGCGCAGTGGCCACTCGGCACGTGCGCTGGAACCTCGTGGAGCAGGCTCGCCTGGTCGCTGAGTGTCGGGTGGGCCGCCAGGTCGCTGAACGACAGCGCGCGGTCGAGGGCGATCACCAGCTTCAACGCGGACAGTGAAGTTCCACCGAGGTCGAAGAAGTCGTCCCGCCTGCCGATCTCGTCCCTGGGGATACCGAGCACTTCCGCCCACACACCGGCCAGCCACTGCTCGACCCCGGTGCTCGGCTCGTCATGGTCTGGCTCGGAGACATCGAGCGCGGCGGCGAGCTCCGTGAGGACCTGCTTGTTCGTCTTGCCGTTGTCCGTGAGCGGCAGCGTCATGCGCCAATGCAATGCAGACGGAATCATGTACGCCGGAAGCGACGCGCCGAGCTGCTCTCGCATCACGGCGTCGTCCAGGGCTCGGTCGCCGGCGTAGAAGGCGACGAGGTGCTTGTTGCCGTCGGCGCGCTCGATCACCACCACCGCGCCCTCACGCACACCCGGCACTCTCAGGAGCCGGTTCTCGATCTCGCCGATCTCGATGCGGAACCCGTTGATCTTGACCTGCGCATCGCGGCGCCCGAGGAATTCCAGCGTGCCGTCGGGCAGCCAGCGCCCGAAGTCACCGCTGCGGTACAACCGCCCGCCCGGGCTGCGCGGATCGGACAAGAACACGCGCCGGGTGCGCTCGGGATCGTTGATGTACCCGCGGCCGACGCACACGCCGGAAAAAAGGATCTCCCCGGGTTCGCCAAGCGATACCGGGGAAAGGTGGTCGTCGACGACGGAGATGCGGACGTTATGGATGGGGCGGCCTAGCGGAACACGTTCTCCGGACGGCGGGCGGTCCATGATCTCGTGGTTGGTGTCGTCCGATGTCTCGGTGAGCCCGTACGCATTCACCAGTTTGATTCGCGGTTGAACCGCGAACCAACGCTCGACCAGCTCCTTCTTCAGAGCCTCGCCGGTGGCCACTACGTAGCGCAGGTCCGGGAGCGCGCGCGGCTGCCGCGCCAGAAAAGACACGAGGACTTCGAGATAGGACGGCACCACCTGAACGACGTTCACGGCGGCGCCGACGATCGTGTCGATGAATCGCCCGACGTCGAAAATGATCTGTTGCTCGACGAGCAGCGTGCGCCCACCGACCAGCAGGGCCGACAGCAATTGCCAGAGCGAGATATCGAAGCACTGCGGTGCCGTCTGGGCCACGACGGTCCCCTCGTCGATCGCCAAATCGTCGATCTTGGCGAAGAGGTGGTTGAGCATCCCCGCGTGCTCGCACATCGCGCCCTTGGGCTCACCGGTGGAGCCGGAGGTGAAATAGATGTAGGCAAGCTGATCGGGCGCGATCGGCAGTTCGAGATTTCGATCGGTCTTCCTTCTCCCCTGCGCGCATGCGGCGGCGATGTCGAGGGTACCGACCTCATCGGGCATGGCGGGGCTGCCCCGCTCCGCAAGCACGATGCGGCAGCCTGCCCGGGAGAGCATGCGAGCGATGCGGTCGGCCGGGAAATGAGGCTCGATGGGCAAGTAGGCGCCCCCGGCCTTGAAGATCGCGAGCACGGCGGTCAACCAGTCCAGATTGCGCTCGGTGACCACACCCACGACGCCCTCGTG
>DATFSB010000098.1:0-3033 GCA_035262825.1 Gemmatimonadales bacterium
CTCATTGGGACGCGCTGTGCGCTGCCGTCGAGCGCCGTCACCCATATCAGGTTCCCGAGCTCCTCGCGCTCACCGTGCGCAACGGGCTGGAGCGCTATCTGTCGTGGATCGCGGGTGAGGTCGCGGGATGATCAAACCCGAAAACGAACGGCACGCCTCGGCGCGCGATCGCGCCCGCGTCGCCGCCGAGCTGCTCGAGGAAGCCCGCTTCCTCACCGACACCGGCGAGACCGCCATTCCCACGCCGCAGGTGAGCGCGAATGGCAACGGCACCCCGAAGAGCAACGGCCATCATCCCAACGGCAACGGGAATGGGAATGGGAACGGCAACGGAAATGGTCACGGCCGCCCCGGGACCCGCTCCTCGCAAAACGACAACGATCGCCTCCTGGCTCAGCTCGACGGCGCCGTCGCGGCCGAGCCCGAGAGCGTCCCGCACCTCGTCGATCGCGCGAAGCAACTCGGAGTGATGGGACGCTACAGCGCCGCCCGCGTCGATCTCGAGCGCGCGCTGCTGATCGACCCCGCGAATCTTGCCGTGCGCACGGCGCTCGGGATCGTGCTGCTCCGCAAAGGAATGTGGGCGGACGCGGTGCCGCACTTGCGCGAGGTCGTAGCGGAAGAAAGCTGGAGCCCCACCGCCTGGTTCTACCTCGGCGAAGCGTTGAACCACATCGACGACCTCGAGGGAGCGCTCGCCGCGTTCGTGCGCGCCGCCGAGCTCGACCCGCGCCATACCAAGGCGCTGCACGCCCAGGGGATGGTGCTCGACCGCCTGCATCGCCCCGAAGAGGCGGCCCTCCTGTACCGCCGTTCCCGGGAGGCGGCCGCGCGGTGATGCGGGTGGTCGTGGACGACCTCGCGTTCGTGGCAAGCGACGCGATCGTCCGTCCCGCCACCACTCAGCTCGAACCCACGACGCCGGCATTGCGCCGCCTGGAACAAATGGGCGGCCCCGAGTTTCACCGTCACCTCGAGATGCACACCGAGCTCGTCGTCGGCGCCGCGGTCGTCACCGCCGCCGGCGGAGACTTGCCGGCCGAATTCGTGATCCATGCCATCATCCAGGGACGCGAGGAGCCGATCTCCTCGCGCGGCGTGAGCCGCGCCTGGCGCTCGGCGCTGGAGCGCGCCCGCGAATGGGGGTTCGCCCGGCTGAGCGTGCCGCCGCTCGGAATCGGCGCCGGCAACCTCACCCTCGAGGACGCCGCCGAAATCCTCGTCTCGGTATTTCAGGAGCAGCCTCCCGACGTCGCTCCCCAGGACGTGGCGATCGTCGTCGAGACGGAGGAGCAACGCCAGGTGTTCGACGCCGTCCTGAGGCGATTGCACGCGAGGCTGTCCTGACCCGCCGGCACTGGGCCGCCGGGATCCTGGTGGCCTGGGCGGCGGCGTTGTTCTGGCTGATCCAGCGCCAATACCTCGGCCACGAAGGCACGCGACCCGGCGATTTGAGCCCGGGCGTGTCGCCCGGAGCGCAGTTCTACCGCCTCTCCCTCGGCGCCCAGCAGCTCGGCTACGCCTCGACCACGGTCGATACGCTCGGCGACTCGATCCGGCTGGTCGACGTCCTGGTCCTCGACCTCCCGTCCTTGGGCCGCCTGGGTCGCACCTCGGGCCGCAGTGTGACGATACTCGACCGCGCGCTGCGCCTGCTCGACGTGACGAGCGAAACCGACGGGGCGGCCGAACGCTACACCACGCGCGGCGCCTTGACGGCGGACAACGTCCTCCGCTTCGGCGTCACGAGCGCAAACGATTCGAGCGTCACCGGCGTCGCCCGGGGGGACGCCATCGAGTTGCCGTCGCTGTGGCCGCTGCGCATGGCGTTCGGCGGCCGGCTGCGCCGCGGCCGCCGCGCGTCGGTCCGCGTGCTCGATCCGCTCACGCTCGAGCTGCGCACGCGAGCGTTCCAGGTCGCCACCGACTCGACGTTCATCGTCCCGGACAGCGCCGACTTCGACTCCACCACGATGGCGTGGGTGCCGGTCCGCTTCGATACCGTGCGGGCGGTGCGCATCGAAGCCTCCGGCCCGGGAGAAGGCCCGGTCAGCTGGTGGGTGGACGCGCAGGGCCATGTCGTGCGCGGGATGCTGCCGCTGGGATTCACCATCGAGCGTACGGCGTTCGAGCTCGCCTATGAGAATTTCCGGCGCCGCGACACGCTGCGGCTGATGCGCGCCTCTGCATCTCCCGGTCCGGGCACTATCGTGCCGACCACGCTGCTCGACGCGGGGGTGCACGCCGACCCGGCCACTGGGGCGGTACTGCGGGTGCGCCTCGGCGGCGGCAGGCTCGACGGGCTCGACCTCATCGGAGGACGGCAGCGGCTCGATGGAGACACGTTGACGGTCCGGCGGGAATCCGGACCGGAGCTCGTCGGCGGCTATTCCCTGCCGCACGCCGATTCGACGCCTGCCGGTGCCTACGACGCCGATTTCCTGGTGACGAGTCGCGACCGCCGGATCGGCACGCAGGCGCGGCAGGTGGCCGGCGTCGAGCGCGACCCGGGCCAGGTTGCCGCGGCGCTGACGCACTGGGTCGCCCGCACGGTGGTCCCCTCGCCGTCCAGCGCCTTTCCGGAGGCCACGGCGGTGCTGCTGCGCCGCCGCGGCGACTGTAACGAGCACACCGTGCTGTTCGTCGCGCTCGCGCGGGCGCTCGGTCTCCCGGCGCGTCCGGTAGCGGGGCTGCTGTTCGTCGACGGCCGCTACTACTATCACGCGTGGGCCGAGGTGTACCTGGGCGACTGGGTGGCGGTGGACCCGACGCTCGACCAGTACCCGGCCGATGTCGCGCATCTGCGGCTCGTCACCGACGGTCTCGTCCGGCCGGGCGATCTCGCCCGGCGGGTGGGGCGGCTCACCATCGAACCCCTATGATCCGACTCGAAGGCATCACCAAGCACTACGGCAGTTTCGTGGCGGTGGACCACATCTCGCTCGAGGTGCCGCGCGGCGTGTTGTACGGGTGCCTCGGCCCCAACGGCGCCGGCAAGACGACGCTGCTGCGGATGATCGCCGGCATTCTGAA
>DATFSB010000099.1:0-8891 GCA_035262825.1 Gemmatimonadales bacterium
GCGGCCGACGCGATCGTGAGCATGGGTGGCTACAACAGCGTGTGCGAAGCGCTGGCCGTGGGACGCCCGCTGGTCATCGTGCCGCGCGCGACGCACAAAGTCGAGCAGAAGATTCGAGCGGAGCTGCTGGTGGGCCAGGGCCTGGCCAAGTGCGTTTTGCCTCAGGCGCTCAGCGCCGACCACGTTGAGGGCGCCTTGGACTGGGCTCTGGCTCGCGATCGCGACGCGCACGCCCGCCGCGTCCGCGAAGTCGTGCCGGCTTTCGACGGAGCGACTCGCCTGACCGCCTACCTCTCGCGCTGGCTCGGCCAGCCCCAGGAGGTCCCAGCCGATGCGGACGCGGTTCAAGCCATCGCCTGAGCAGCGGGCGGGTCTGCGCGCCCAGCTCGCCCGCGTGCAGCAACCCGAGGTCGCCTACGAGCTGATCCAGCCCGTGCTGCCGGAGGATTTCATCCCCACCGACGTACAGGTGCTGCCCGAGAGCGTCCACCCCGATCGCTTCGTCGTGCGAGCCGAGGCCCACTCCGGTCCGCAGTCCCGCGCGTTCGCCCTCAAGGGATACGCCGACGACTTCGTCACGACGGTGTGGGCCTACAGCCGGTCGCTGGCGCAGGTCCACCGCCCCAACCACCGCGCCCTCTCGCTCCCGCTGCACTACAACCCGGCGGAACGGATCCTGGTTTCCGCCTGGGTCCCCGGCTCCTTCCTGTCGGACATCCTGGACGAGCGCAAGCCGGACCTGTTGCGGGAGGCGGCGCGGTTGGCAGCGGAGGTGCACCGGCTGCCTCTGACCCCGGAGCGCCTCACCACCGCGGAGATGCTCGTCGCGGAGGTGCTCGCCCGCTGCGAGCGGATGCGGACGAAGTGGCCCGAAGCCGCCGCGGTCGTGGAGCCGGTGGTGCCGCTGTTACAGCAGGCGGCCGCCTGTCTCGATCGCGCCGAGCCGACGCTGGTCCACGGCGACCTGTCGCCCGGCCAGTACGTCTGGACCGGCGAGCGCCTCGTGTTGCTCGATCTCGATTCCTTCGGATACACGGATCCCGCATACGACGTCGGCCACTTCCTGGCCCAGGTGGAACGCCGCAGCATCGTGGACCTCAACGTGCGCCCGTTGACCCGCGCCTGGCTCGACTGCTTCGAAGACGCCTACCGGCAGAGCATGCCCCGGGTGTCTCCCCGCAACATCGCGTTCTATCGCGGCCTGACGCTCGTGTCCAAGATGTACACGATCCGGCGGCGCGAGCCGACGTACTGGCAGGGCCCGCTGTCGTTGATGGCCGTTCACGCCCAGGCGGCATTCGAGCAGGTCGTCAACGCAGCCGAGCGCGAGCGATGATGGTGGATCCGCACGCCGCTGCGCCGACGCGGATTCGAACGCTCGAGACCCTGCCGGCGGTGATCGACGCCGGCTTGCCGCGCGATGATGGGTTGCCGGCGTTCGCCGCGCTGCGGGCGCAGGGGCTGAGCGCGATCGAAGGGCTCGATTGGAACGGCCGGCCGGCACGCTTGATCCTGCGCGGCTACACGCCCGGCGATCGCGGAGCGATCGAGGTCCAGGTCCCGGATCCCGCCGGCTTTCGCCTGGCCATCAAAGTCTACGCAACCGATTCGGCGCCCGAAGCGGTCCTGTACCGAATGCTGCGCAGTGCCGGTTTGACGACCGGCCGGGGAGTCACCATCCCGCGCCTGGTCGCCTGGGACCGCGCCCTCAATCTGCTCGTCCTCGAGTGGCTCGAGGGACCGCCGCTGAATGAAGTCGCGAAGGATGCCCCGGAGCGCGCCGGCGAGCTGGCGGCGCGCTGGATCACGGTCGCGGCCAAACTCCCGGTCCGGCTCGGAGCTCCGCAGAACGCCGAGCGTGTCCTCGCCGAGTCTGATCGCTTCCTCGCGATGCTGGAGGAGGGCGATCGCGAGCTGGGTGTCGCGGGGAGGGCGCTGATCGAGACGCTGCAGCGCCATCAACCGCTCGAGCGGGACGCGCACCTCGTGCACGGCACGCTCTACACACGTCATCTCATCGACACCGCGAGCAGTGGCACCGCAAAGAGCGGCCCGGGCATCATCGACTGGCAGCGTTTCGGGCAGGGTCCGCTGGAGCTCGACGCGGGGACGTTTCTCGCTACGCTGTGGCGCTCGGGGCTGCTGCGGCGGCGCCGCGTCCAGGACGTGGAGCGGGCAGAGCGGGCGTTTCGCGCCGGCACCGCCGGGCTGCTCAACGAGCGCGCGCTGGCGTGGCACCAGGCCGCGGCGCTGCTGCGCCTGGCCGGTCGCATGTTGCGGCGCCGCACGCCGGAGAAGGCCGCCGCGCTCATGATCAGGGCGGCGCAGCTGGCCGCGGACGCCGGGTGACGATGCACGCCCTGGAGTCCGATCTGGCACGTCGCGACCGCGACCTGCCGGGTCTCGCCACGGTGCTCGATCCCGATGCGTTCGTCGCGGCCGTGCGCCGGGCCAGCCCCCGGGCCGACGTGCGCAGCGGCCGCCTCCGCTACCTCCGCTACAAGGTTCATACGTTGTGCCGGGCGAGTTATGTGGTCGATGCCGGCGGCGAGGAGGTGGACCTCGACGTGCGGGCGTGCCGGCCCGATGAGCTGGGTGAGCTGCTGGCGGAAGAGGGCGCGCGGTGGTTGGAGACCGGCCCGCTGGGTCTCGGGCGCATTCTGCTCGCCGATCAGGCCGTGGTCGTCACCGTCTTCCCCAACGACCTCAAGCTGCCGGCGCTGCGACACCTCATGGAAGCGGAGCAGCTTCCGCTCGCGCTCCAGGAGACGTTGCCCGACCGGCCCGATCTCTGGGAGGGCACGCTGCGCGGTCTCGCCTACCGGCCGGAGCGGCGCTTCGTGGCGGAGCTGCGCGCCGACGGCCAGCGGGCGGTGCTGAAGGCGTACACCCGGCGGGCGTACGCCCGCAGCAAGCACAACGTGGGTGCGTTCGTCTCCCGCGGGCCGCTGCGGCTCGCGCGCCTGTACGGCTATTCCGACGCGCGGCGCCTGATCGCGTTCGAGTGGCTGCCGGGTGAGACCCTGCTGGCGTCGTTCGCGGCACCCGAGATCGACCGCGCGATCGTGGCCGAGACGGGAGCGGCTCTGGCGATGATGCACGACGAGCAGCCCGAGGGACTCCCGGCGTGGACGCGTGAGGATGAAGTGGGCGCGATCGCGAACGTCGCGGAGGAAATCGGATTCGTGTCGCCGACGCTCGCCGGGAAGGCGGAGCTGCTGGCCCGGCGCATCGCATCCGAAATCGCGGAGGCGCCGCCGCTGCACCTGCCGATGCACGGCGACTTCTCGGCCGGCCAGGTGCTGGTGGCGCCCCACCCGCAGGCCGGGCATCGGGTGGCGATCATCGATCTCGACGGCGCCTGTCGCGGGGACCCCGCCGACGACCTGGGCAACGTGCTGGCGCAGGCCGAGCGCCAGGTGCTCGACGGCGCCCACGCGACGGATTGGCTCGAAGATTTCACCACGGCCCTGCTGGACGGCTATAGCAGCGCGACCGTCCGCCCTTTCCCCGACCGCGTCCAGCTCTACACGGCCCTCGGTCTGTTTCGCAAGGCACGCCTGCCGTTTCGCACCCGCGAGCCCGACTGGCCGCAGCGCACTGCAGCGATACTGGAGCGGGCCGAATCGTTCGCGTGGCAGTCAGGCGGCTACGGTGATCGCCGACCGGCCTGCCTCAAGCAATAAAGCCAGCGCCCGCGCCTTCCAGTTCCGCTTCGCGCGCGTCTCCAGACGACGGGCGACATTCAGCAGCGCGCCGGCTCGATACCACGCCAGCGCGCGGGGATCCAGCCGTTCCGCGGTCCCCGCCAGGAATGCCTGCTCGGCGTGCCGCACCGCGCACTCGATGCCGGGCGCGGTCAACCGGATGCGCCATACGGTGGCGAGAAACACCCCGGCATCGAATTCGAGCGGTCCGTGTCCGAAGCCATCCCAGTCGATCAGACCGGGTCCGCTCCCGGTGTCGATAATGTGCCGCGCGTACAACGTTCCGTGCACCAGCCCCGGAGATCCCGGGGGCGGCAGCGTGCGCGCCAGCTCCCGCAACAAGCTCGCCGCTTCGGCGCCCAACACCGCGTCCGCCTCCGCCAAATTGCCGACCCAGGTCGGAGCCCGGTCCAGCACACTCGCCGGCCCGTAGGTCGGCCCCAGAATCACCGCCAGGGACGCCGCGCGCCGGAACCACCGCGACGCCAGCTCGCCGGCGCGCTCACCCTGCCCTTCCTTAATCAGCTCATTCAGCGTCGGACCCTCTAACCAGCCGAGCGCCAGGAGCTGCAGCCGGCGGTCCCATGCCAGGAGCGGCGGGACACGAGCGGCCGACACGCAGTCGCTGTCGGGAGCCGGCGCCAGCCCGCGGGCGCACAGCTCCTGGTACAGGCGCGCCTCGGGCGCAGCATCCTCGGCGCACAGTTTGATGGCGACGCGGCGATCTCCGCAGCGCGCTTCGAGTATCGCGCGTTTGCCCTTCACATACCCGCGTAGCAACAAGTCGACGTGACCACGCAGCCCGAGGGCGGGAACCGTGCGCGCCAACCCGTGCGCGCGAATCGCGGCCAGGCCCGGGAGTGCCTCGTCGTGCGGGAGATCCGGGGTCGGGATCATCCGGCCAGGCGGGCCGCCTCGTCGAGAAACGGCCGCGCCGCGGCCACGGCCGAGTCCACTGAGCGGCGGATCTTCTTGTGAGCGAGCCGCAGCATCATGACCGCCTGGTGCCAGGCAAGCGCACCGTCGTCGAGCAGCCCGGCGGTGCGGGCGCGGAACGCTGCTATCGCCTCGGCGGACGCTCGCTGCCGTTCCGGCCGTAACCCGCTGCGCCAGACCACGCACAGAAACACGGCGGCATCCAGTTCGGCCGATCCCTGACCGAAACAGTCCCAGTCGATCAACCCGGGACCGTCGCCGAGGTCGAGAATGTGGCGATCATAGAGGGAGCCATGGACGAGACGGATGGCGCGCTCGACCGGCTGCGTCGCGACCAGCCGCCGAGCCACCGCCGAGGCCGTCTTTCCCAGCGACGCATCGGCCGCGCCCAGATGGTCCGCCCACTTGTATGCCTTGGCGAGCAGGCTATCGACCCCGTGGTGCGGACCGAACCGCACCGGGATCGCCGCTGCCGCCCGCAGCCAGGCCGCGGCGAACTCACCGGCGCGCTTGCCCTCGCCGCGGTGGATCAGAGCCAGCAACGTCGGTCCTTCCAGCCATTCGAGGGCGAACACCCGCAGATCGCGATCCCACCCGAGGAGGTGCGGCACGTGGACGCCGGCGCTTCCGCCGGCAAGCGCCGTGTACAGCTCGACCTCCAGATCGGGATGGCCGGAATGCGCTTTCACGGCCATGCGACGGTCGGCACTCCTCAGCTCGAGTGTCATCCGCTTGCCTTCGGTATAGCCGCGCATGTTGAGCTGGACCTCTCCCCTGCCGAGGTCGAGGAACGGCAGCGCGGCGCGCACGCCGGACTTCGCGATCGCGGTGAGCGCGGGCAAGGCGGGATCGTCCGGCAGGTTCGCCAACGACTGCCAGTCGTGCATCCGATGTCGGCGCGTGGATGCATAGTCGGACTTCCTCTCGCCCGGGTCGGCGGGTTCTACGGCCTCACGCCCGGAGGCCCCCTGCAGGAGCCCGACCAGGCCGGCGAAGACTGCTGACAGCGAGTTCACGATGTCTCCCGGATCAGCGTGACACCCTTGTACAACACTCGGCCACAACGGCGACTACGAGACTCGAGCCCTCACCCTGCACATCGTGTCCAGGGCGAGCTCCGTTCCGGCGACGTCCTCCCAGCCGAACAGCTTGAAGTTCTGATTGCCACTTGCGTTGTGGCCGTCCTGCACGATGAACAGGCCGCGTCCGAGCGCACGCGACGTCGGGCAGTTGGTGACCGCGATGCCGTCGGTGTGCTCGACGTCGTCGAAGCGGCCGGCGGCGGGATCGATCGTCAGCACGAAGGCGTTGTCACCCCCGCGCTCGTACACTTTGTAGGAGTCGTTCCCCTGGCTCGAAGCGATCAGGTATCCGCGCCCGGGGCCTGCGGCGTAGAGCGTGAGTCCCTCCACGTCCTCGACGAGACCGTGCTCGCCCACGCGCGCCACGATCCGCCCCTGGGGCGCACCGGCCGACGGGTCGGCTCCGAATCTCCAGATTCCGACCGCCTCTTCAGCGAGATAGAACGCGCCCGCTGCGTCGTCCGCGACGCAGCCCTCCGCGGTGGACCCGACCGCGAAGTTGCGGACCGGTGTCCCGCCGATCGCGTCTCGCCCCACCGCGCGCAGCTCGACCTGCTGCACGGCGCCGTCGCGACCGGTGACGAAGACGTAGAAGCGCCCGGCACGCACGCTGTGATACGTGCACAGGCCGTAGGGGGTCTGACCCCCGAATACCGCGATCGCGCCGTGGTCGGTGACATCCAGCAAATGCCGCGTCGACTCATCGATGACCCACACCTTCAACCCACGACTCGACTCGGCCTGCACGCCGGCCACGGCCAGGTCCACGTGGCGGCCGTGCAGGGGGAAGTCGTACAACACATCCACGTTGTTGGGCCGTGCCTCGGGGGCGACCACCTGCTGCTCCGAGCCGTCCATGTTGTAGGCGTGTAACCCGCCGCGCTTGTCCGTGCCGAGGACGAGGCTCAGGGCGGGATCGTGCGGGTGGATCCAGATCGCCGGATCGTCGGCGGCGTCGCCTCTGTGCGGCACCGGCTCGGTGGCCACACGGGCCTGGGGCCGCACGGTCAGCTCGCGGAGACGCCCGTCGGTTTGCGCGGTGACGGTCTCGAGGACCCACAGCGCGCCGACACCCCAGGCCAGAGACGTGCAGCGAAATCTGCTCATCGATCCTCCTTCCCGTCACGCGAGGCCGGGAACGGCCTCGGCCTCGCGTACGGTTTCCACCACTTTCTCGCGCCAGCGCGGCTCCTGCCGCTTGAAGATGCCGCCCGCCACCTCGATCAATGCGGCCGCGCAATGCAGCGGAAAGCGGCGGCGCCACGTCGGGGGCACGCGCGCGAAATACTCTTCGACGAACGCCCCGGCGGCCGCGCGGCGCTGCGCGAGCGGCAGGTCGTCGAGCCCCACCCCGGCCACGATGTGCGCGAACAGGTGCGCCGGATCGCGCGCCGGGTCCCCCAGGGTGACCGAATCGCAATCGATGAAATGCACGCGCCCGTGCGAGAGAAATACGTGATCGGGTTTCAGGTCTCGATGAATCGGCGCGGGAGGGACTTCCTCCAGACCGGCCGTGACGGCGTCGGTGATCTTCCGGACCGCCGCGCGGGTCTCGGGGCAGGCCCACTGCACCAGCGTCGCCGCGCTGTGCACGTCGGCGAATTGGTCGACCAGACGGTGCTCCGCGGTGATGATGGGCTCGGCGCGATTGAAGGCCACGACGGCGCGAGCGACGGCGCGCACGGCGGGACCCGCGTTGCGGCTGTTCAAGAGCACGTGTTGCAGCGTCGTCCCGGGCGCTTCCTCCAGCGCGAGCGTTCGGACCTGCGGCAGATAGCCGAGCGGGCGCACGACGCCGAAGCCCGTGGCCGCCGTCTCGCGGTCGCCGCAGGCGCGCAGGAAGGCGAGGGTCCCCTCGCCGTGGTCGTTGCGAAACACCTTCAGGTAGCAGCACAGCGACACCAGCTGACCCGTGTGCGCATCGCGAGCCTGCAGCTCGAGCCGCAGCGCGGCGCCGAGCTCCGTACGGTAGCGCGTCGGCACGATGGTGCGCCGCGTGACGAGCCAGCCGCCGGGGCGCAGGCGGGCGAGCAGCTCGCGCTCCAGCGGTTGGATGCCGTCGCCGAGCACGAGGCCCAGCTGCCGCAGCTTGCGGTCGAAGGGGAAGACCTGCACCAGCATGTCGAGCTCGGGGATGAAATCGACCGGCTCGAACGGCAACCAGTCGTCGGGGATCCCCTGGTGCGGGTCGGCCGCACGCAGCTCGCGCGCCAGCCGCTCCGCTTCGCCGGGCCGCACATAGAGCAGGCCCGTGACCCAGTGGTCCCACTCGCGGCCCGTGCGCGGGTCGCTGAGCCGGAGCGTGTACTGGAGCACGCAGCGCCCGCCCGATTGCCGGCAGCGGAATCGGAACGGCACGCAGTCCACGATCGCGACCGACTTCCCCGGCAGCGGCTTGAGGGCGGTGCGGAACACGTCGAGCATGCGACGCGGATCGGTGGCGATTTCGAGCTGGGGGAAATCGGGGTCCCGCGGATACGTCTCCTCGTAGACCGTGGCAGGGAGCGGCCGCCGGCGCGCGAATGCCCGTCCCGTCGTCATGTGGTCGAGGCCTCCACCCGCAGCCCGCGATCGCGATCCAGCTCGTACAGCTCGCGGTAGCGGGCGCTGGTCGTCAGGAGGTCGGCGTGCGTGCCCCGGCCGGCGAGCCGGCCGTCCTCCAGCATCAGCACCTGATCGGCATCGGCGATCGCTTCCAGGTCGTGCGTCATCATGACGCAGGTCCGCCCCGCCATCAGCCGGTCCAGCGCTTCGCGAACCTTCGCTTCACTCTCGACGTCGAGCCCGGTCATCGGCTCGTCCAGGATCAGGATCGGGGCGTCGCGGATCAGCGCCCGCGCGATCGCGATGCGCTGCTGCTGGCCGCCCGACAGCGTCGAGCCGCGCTCGCCGATCACCGTATCGTAGCCGTTGGGCAGCTCGCGGATGAACTCGTCGGCATTGGCCGCCCGCGCCGCCGCTTCGATCTCCTGCTCGCTCGCCGCCGCATTGCCGTAAGCGATGTTCTCCCGCACGGACGAGCCGAACAGGACGGCGTCCTGCAGCACGATGCCGATCTGGCGCCGCAGCGAGTCGCGCGTGTAGCGCTGCACGTCGACCCCGTCGATCAGCACGCTGCCGCGCCGGGGCTCGTACAACCGCAGGATCAGGTTCCCGATGGTGGATT
>DATFSB010000100.1:0-3077 GCA_035262825.1 Gemmatimonadales bacterium
CTCGCGCAGCCAGCGACACAGCGACTCGAGATCCTTGAGGTCGCCGACGGAGCGGCTGCGCCGCGACCGCAATGCCGCGAGCTGCGTGCCGACCCCCCAACTGCGGTGCGAGCCGGGGCGGCGCCAGGCTTCCAGGGGAGCGGCGATGATGGTTGACGTTGCGCTGCCGATGACGAGACGGTGATAGCCGATGGGCAGGGTCCGGTTCTCGAGTGGGAGAAGCTCGCCACCTTCCGTTTGTACTTGTCCTCCCGCCCCCTCTCCGGTGTGTCCCCCTCTCCCTGTCGGGAAAGGGGGGAGGCGCAGCTCGCCGTTCCAGGCAACAATCACGGGTGGGAGCCCGTGTCTGCGCGATGACTTGAAGTCGTGGAGCGCTTTGCCGGCGTCGACGGCTGCCGTCACCGGGGCGCCAAGGGCGGCGCAGACGCGGATCAGCGTCTCGGGTCCGACGGTGACCTTCTTGCCCAGCCCATCGGTGTAGCGGGTGTGGACCCCCAGCTCCGTGGCGAGGGAACGCAGCGCTTTCAGCTCATCCACAGCGGTCGGACCCTGGGGTAAGGGACTCGCCAGTATAGGCGGAACCACGAGGGATGACTATGTGTACTAAGTAGTACATACTACACAATGGCGAAGGGGTTCGGGGACTACGTTCGCAAAGTCCGCGAGGAGCTGCGCGAGTCGGACGAGAAGTATTCGGTGCGCCAGGTGGCGCAGCGCATCGGCGTCGAGCCCTCGTTTCTCAGCAAGGTGGAGCGCGGCGACGTGCCGCCGCCGTCCGAGGCCAAGATCGTCGCCCTGGCGCGCGAGCTGGGCCAGGACCCGGACGTCATGCTCGCCCTGGCGGGCAAGGTCTCCTCGGATCTGCAGGACGCCATCCGCCGGCGACCCGAAGTGTTCGCGTCGTTGATTCGCGAGCTCAGGCGGATGCCGGATCATGCGGTGCTGCGACTGGTGCGGGAAGTACGGGACGGAAAATGGTAGCGACGGGAGGACGGCGATGATCGAGCTCAGAGAGAACCGGCTCAATTTCACTTTCCCCGAGGTCCACGAGGACGCGGGGCTGTCGATCAACTTCCAGCGCACGCTGCGCATCCCCGACGACGACAAGAAATACCCCCTCCCGCCGGGACTGGGGCCGTTTCCGGTCCGTCACGTCGATGACTTCCCCAAGAAGGTCCCACCCCAATGGCTCGAGCATGGCGGAGTGTTGCTCCCGATGTATCAGTCGGAGGCGCTGTGGCTGTACTTCCGGGGCCGCTATCCCTGCGCCGTGCAAGTCGCAACGGGCAAGATCGACGCCGTCACCGGTGCGACGCTGCGCCCCGGCCTCGCGCGCGGCCCGCAGAACTACCTCGTGACCCCGGAGCAGCCGTGGCTCGACGGGTATTGCGTCGAGCGCGGTGTGATCCGCCAGTTCGTGGCGATGCCACTGGGCGCGGGCTACACAGCGGAGGAGCAGATCACCGGAACCGCCGAACATGGCGGTTTGCAGCTCATCGTTTATCCCATGAAGGCGGAGGTGTACCAGCGGCACCACCATGGGATCGAGGCGTTCCTGGGCGACTCGGTAACCGCGGGCAGTGTGGCCCGCCTCTCCTTGAGCAGGGGGGGAGCGGCACTGGGGCTGGCTCCCGGCGGGCGGATGCGTCAGCACCTTTACGAGGACCCGAACGATCTTACCGATTGGGATCTGGATCACTCGAGCCGCTGCTTCGTCCACATCGCCAACTCACTCGTCTGGCGCCAGATCACGGGTGAGCATCCCCCGACCGTACCGCCAACAGCGAGCGAGTACACCAAGGCCGGCCTTCCCTGGTTCGACTATTACGCTGAGGGACGCTCGGCGGTGCCGGGTTCCACGATCCTCGAGAAGCTCAAGAGTGTCGTTCAGCTCGGCAAGGAAAAGGGTGACGTCCCGCTCCCCGAAAACGAGCCGGTTATTGCGACCCCCGTGGTCGAGCTGCGTCGGGGTTTGAAGCGCGACCAGGTACGCGAGGGGCGCTTCTAGGCGGCCTATTTCGCCGGACGGATCCGAATCGCCTGCCCGCCCCCAGGCGCCAGCACGAGGTGCAGCCGCGACGCGCTCGTCACCGAGCGGTGAGTGATCGCCACCGGGAACGGATTGTCGAGCCAGTTGGCCCTGGGCCCGTCGGCATAGACGTCGGCGACGTACAACTTGCCCGGCGTCAGGAACGAGAGCGGCACGTCGAACGTCCGGGGCTGCTCGTCGGTGATCGCGCCCAGGAACCAGCTCTGGCCGCCGCGCTGGCGACGGGCGACGATGACGTAGTCGCCGATCTTACCGTCGATCACCCGCGTCGTGTCCCAGTCGACAGCGACGTCCCTGATGAACTGAAATTCCGGATGATTCGCGTAGTTCTCAGGGAGATCGGCCGCCATCTGTAGCGGCGAATAGAGTACTACATACAACGCCAGCTGCTTGGCGATCGTGGTACGCACGCGCGGCTCGAACGGCTGATGGGCGCGGCCGCTCGAGCGCTCCAGAATGTCGAAGATCCCCGGCGTGAAATCCATCGGTCCATCGAGCAGCCGCGTGAAGAAGAGAATCGTTTCGTGCTCGGGCGGGTTGCCGCCGTCGCCCGACCAGGCGTTGTACTCCTGCCCGCGCGCCCCCTCGCGTGACATGAAATTGGGGTAGGTGCGCCGCTCACCGGTGTCGTGCATCGGCTCGTGCGCGTCGACGCCGATATGGTGTTTCGCCGCTTCCTCCACCACGTGGCGATAGTGGTTGGTCATGAACTGCGAATAATGCGAGTGGCCCTCGCTCGTGCCGTCGGTGACGTAACCGGTCTTGATCGCATCGACGCCCAGTGACTGGTACAGCGTGAACGCGCTGTCCATCTGGCGCTCGTAGTTCTGGATCCCGCCCGACGTCTCGTTGTGGACGATCAGCCGCACGCCCTTGGATTTCGCGTAGCGCGCGACTTCACGGAGATCGTAATCGGGATACGCCTGGGTGAACGAGAACGCCTCGCGATTCTTGATCCAGTCGCCGTCCCAGCCGGTGTTCCACCCCTCGACCAGCACGCCGCCGAAGCCGTTCGCGGCGGCGAAGT
>DATFSB010000101.1:0-2904 GCA_035262825.1 Gemmatimonadales bacterium
CGAGAGCGAGCCCGCGTAAGCGGCGGGACCGGTTGCGCTCGCGGGCACCATGCCCGACGAGGGTCCGTGTGCCCAATGTCTGGGTCGCTACCGCCATTCCCCCTCGTTTTCGTCCCGGCCGCGGTTGGCGCGCCGGGGTGCAGACAGCACGCCGCGATCGCGGCGACGATGCCGATGGTACGGGTCATGAGTGTTCTCCTTTCGTGATGTGGGTCGTGTTCGCGAGAAAGTCGCGCAGCGTCGTCGCCAGGAGCGGGCTCGCGGGCGCCGTGAAGTGGTCGGCGTCCGGGATGAGCACGAAGCGCCCGCTGCATGCAGCGGCGGCGCGTTCGACGCGCCGCCGCATCGGGTCCCGGTCACCCGCGAACCACAGCGTCGGCGGGGTCGCGTGCAGGCCGTTGGAGACGTCGGGCCGGTCCTCCGCGACTGCCGCGGCGAGCGCGACCGGGTCGTTGCGGGCGAAGCGTGCCACGAAGCCCTCGGGAAGCGTGCCCCAGCTCGCGGCGACCACGCCGAGCCAGGTGTCCGCGCCCGCGGCGACGGCCTGGCGCACCAGGCCCAGACTCTGGGCGTACGGGTGGGCCCCGCCGATCGCGAGCGCGCGCACCCGTGCCGGGACGAGCCGCGCGACCGCGAGCGCCGTCCACCCCCCCATGGAGTAGCCGACCAGGTACGACGACCGTTCGCCGATGGCGTCCAGCACGGCGACGACGTCGGCCGCTCGGTGCTCGTCCCGATAGCGCGCCGGATCGGACGGCTTGTCGCTGCCACCATGTCCGCGGAGATCCAGAGCGACGACGCGGAACGTCCGGGCGAGGACCGGGGCGACGCCCACCTCCCACCAGCTGTCGAGGGAGTCCGAGAAGCCGTGCAGGAGCAGCACGGCGACGCCGTGCCCCTCGACGCGGAAGCGGATGCGGACACCGTCGGCGGACGTCGCCGTACCGTCCGTCGCGGTGGTCGGCACGTCCCGCGGGCTGTCGTTCTGCGAAGCGTCCATGCGGTCCTCCTTTCGCCGCCAACGGTACGGCATGAGGAGGTCGCTGGGCCTTCGCGGGACCCGATCTGTGTCTGATCAATTCCTGCGCGTCCGGCGGCGACGCTGCCCAGGGGACCGCGACGGTGGTGGCGCCGGCGCTGGCTGGACGGCGAAACAGTTCCAGCGCCGGCCGAGCGACACCGGGGCGCGCGGCTCGAACGCGATCCCGCTGCCCGGGACCAGATCGGCCACCACGTGCGAGACCCACAGCTCGCCCGCGGCCGCCCGGCGCGCGAGCCTGGAAGCCACCTCGACGGCAACGCCGGTCACCCCGCTCGGCGTGCGCACGACCTCGCCCGCATGGATGGCAAGCCGTGGCTGGCGCCCGCGCGTCGCCAGTGCCTCACGGAGCGCGAGGCCGCAGGCGACCGCCGCACGCGGCCTCGTGAAGCACGCCCCGGCGGCATCGGGTGCGAGCGGCTCCGCACCGAACCGGGCGCCGACGCTGGCGACCAGCTTCGCCAGCGAAGCGCGCTCGGACGTGTCGTCCACGCAGAGTACGGTGCCGAGAAAGCCCTCCGCCGCAATCCCGGGGGCGCTCGCGATCAGCTGAGCGACGGCCGCCTGGAGCTCGTGGCGGTCCTCGAACGCGAAGACGTGGTCGTCGCCGGGACGCTCGATCAGACGTGCACCGGGAATTCGTTCGGCCAGATACCGGCCCTGGGCAACGTCGATCTGCGCGTCGCCGGTGTGGTGGAGCACGACGGTGGGCGCGTGCACCGTCTCGAGCAGCGGGCGAACGTCGACCGCGAGATTCATCTCGAAGAGATCGAGCGCGGCGCCGGGGCTCGCGCCCTCCTGCTCACCGCGTGCCGCCCAGGCGCGAAAGCGTGGGTCGGCGGCGCGGCTCGGAGCGAGGGTGAGGAGCGTGCGGCCCTCGCCCCAGGCCCGCCGGATGTATTTCCCCACCCGCTCCGCACGGGCGTCGCTCCATCCGGCGGGCCAACCCGGGGCTTCACGCAGGCGAGCGAAGGCCCCGACCAGGACGAGGCCCTGCACGCGCTCGGGGTGTGCCGCCGCGAAGAGGATGGCGAGCGGACCGCCCTCCGAGATCCCGATCAGCACTGCGCGCCGCGAATCCATCGCGTCGAGTACGGCCCGGAGATCGTCCATGCGCTGGTCGAGAGCCGGAAGCTGCTTCACCCGATCCGACAGACCCGTCCCACGCTTGTCGAACAGGACGACGCGGCCGAGCCGTGCGAGGGCGGCCACGTTCTCGGACATCTCCTGAAGGTGGAAGAGCGCCCGCATGGGGAGCGTCCAGCCGAGGACCAGAATGATGTCGACGTCGCCGGCGCCGACGGTGGAGTAGGCCAGGTGGACGTCACCGCTGCGAGCGTAGCGCACGGCGGGGACGCCGGGCGGCTCGGCGGTCGCGGGCTGCGTGCCGCCTTCCTCGGCGACGTCGACGAGGAAGCGATAGCCGTGGCGGGGGTAGGTACGGATGAGGGCGTGCTGCTCGTCGCCGAGCGCCGCGCGCACCTGGCTGATCGTGCGCTGGAGCGACCCCTCGAGGACGACTGCGTCCGGCCAGAGCGCTTCGAGTAACTCCTCCTTCGACACCACTCGATCCCGGTTCCGTACCAGGTAGACGAGCAGCTCGAACACTTGCGGCTGCACCGCCACCGGCCGATCGTCCGAGCGCAGCTCGCGCTGCGGCAGATCCAGCACGTGGGGCCCGAACCGGTAGACCATCGCGGTGTGAGTCTCTACCAGAATGCGACCGAAGACTCCGAGGCTTCCCCTCGTCGGAGCCTGACCCTGGGGCGGCCCCCGGCCCCCGAGCATCCGTCCGGGGAGACTTCGGTGACCGCTTTGACCTCATTCTGCTCACCGAGCTGGGCCAGTTGTGCCTTCGTAGCGGT